>CAKVIS010000012.1 GCA_934754415.1 uncultured Bulleidia sp. | reverse complement strand
AAAAATTCAATAAAAAAACACAGTGTTTATGCAGTGTTTCAAGAACGAGTCAAATTTAGAGCTGTAAAACTTCCGAGAATGAAACTACTCCACATGTTTGAAAAACTTCTTAATACTACGGTAGTATCCGGTGAGATTGAATTGGATGAAAAGTATCTTCTCAATTCTCATAAAGGCGAAAAGATAGCAGGTGTTGAACCTAGAAAACGTGGAGGCTCAGCTTTAAAGCGTGGATTATCTAATGAACAAATATGTTTACCAACAGCAGTGCAGAGAAATGGCACTGCTGTTTTAAAAGCTACGAATACTGCTACTCCAACCAGTAGAGGGTCTTTTTTAACAATACATATAGTGAAAGAAGATGAGATTTTGTAAGAGAAATCTAAGAAGGTACTCTATAAAAGGCATTACAGTGTCTTTTTGTTGAGTTTTTACAAAAATCACATACAATACTTTTATTATGAAAGATCAGTTTACAAGAATGCGTCTGGTGATAGGAGATGCGGCATTTCAGACATTACGAAACAGTACAGTGGCAGTATTTGGAATTGGTGGTGTTGGTGGCAGTTGTGTGGAAGCACTGGCAAGAAGCGGGATAGGAAAGCTGGTGCTGATAGATAATGACGAAGTATCTGTAACCAATATCAACAGGCAGATGGTCGCAACATTACAGACAATAGGGAAACCAAAAGTGATTGCGGCAAAGGAAAGAATACATAGTATAGATCCTTCTATTGAAGTGGAGTGTATTCAGAAGTTTTATCTTCCGGATAACAGAGATGAGTTTGATTTTGCAGGCTGGGACTATATTATTGATGCGATTGATACGGTGTCTGCCAAGCTGGATATTATTGTTCGTGCAGATGAGCTGGGCATTCCTGTACTTTCAAGTATGGGATGTGGCAATCGACTGGATCCTTCCAAGCTGTATTGCACAGATATCTTCAGCACAAAAAATGATCCTCTTGCAAAAGTGATGCGCAGGGAATTAAGGAAAAGACACATATCGGCTTTAAGAGTTGTATGCTCTTCTGAGCTGCCTCAGAAAGTACATGTGACAGAAGGAGAACAGGAAACTCTGCCACAGGGAAAACGAGCTATTCCGGGAAGTACGGCATTTGTACCACCTGCTGCAGGATTATTGCTGGCTTCTATTGCGGTACGTGATTTAACAGAGAAAGGGAATACTGAAAATGATTGAACAGAAGAAAAAATATTTTACACAGAATACAGGGTATACCTCTGAAGAAAAAAGAATGATCAGAGAATACAGAAAATGCAGTTATAAAGAAAGAGAAATCATCAGGGCAATTATTGAAAAAGCTTCCATGCATAAAGTGAAATTCGATAATCTGGAAAACCTGTTGAAATAACTTAAGAATTGTTTCTTTGACGATGTGTATTTACACGTGTAGACTTAATTTATGCAGAAAATGACAGATACAGAAAGAAAAGTAGCAGAGTGGATATGGGCGAATCCCGGCATTGGGACAATGCAGCTGGTAAATATGTGCTGTGCTAATTTTGAGTGGAAAAGATCTACGGTTTTTACGCTTTTGAAACGTATGGAAGAAAAAGGTGTTTTAAAGAAAGAAAACTCTCATTTTTATATGTCTGTTGAAAGAGAAGAGTATTATGAAAAAATGGTGACAGATTTTATGGATACGTATTGTCAGTCTTCTTTCCCCAAACTTGTAGAAATGTATCTGAAACAAAACGGTATAAGTAAGCAGGATGCAGGATATGTGATGAATCTTATCCGCACATATACAAAGTAGGTGATGATAGTGAATAAGAAGGGAACTATAGTCTCTGCCATTGGTGCAGGTTTATATGCTTCAGCTTTTACACTTGTGTTTATCCGGGGAGAAAGTGCCATATTGATGAGCTGGGTTTTATTTGCTTTTGGTATTTGCTTTACATCTTTTGGAAAAACATTAAATGTTTATGGAACAGGTGTAATATCTAAAAAAGAATTATTTAAGTCAATAGTATTTGATGCACTGGTATTTTTCGGTTTCATGCTTGTGGCAGGTATGTATGCTTTGGGTATTTCCAATGGGCATGAACCACAGGAAATATTGCCAAATCTGGCATTTCCTGTATTGCTGATATTTGCAGGTATGTTCTTTTACAGATTTCAGATGACAACGTTTGCCATTGATGATGTATTAGCCAAGGCAAAATCCGGCGTCAAATTAAAATCTGCTTTTACCAATTCAGAAAAACGCCGTGTTTCCATGGTGATCAGAAAAGTATTCCATGAAGGAAAAACTTCCAGGATTGAAGGTGTTGTTCACGGTACGTTAAAAGTAAAAGATTCTGTGAATCTGTATGGAAAGAAAAAGGTAAAAGCGACCATAAAGAAAATCGTTGTAAATGATCAGGAAGTGGACCATGTGACGGATACTATGGCAACAGTGATACTGGATACACCTGCAGCTGAAAGATATGAAGTCATCAGCAGTGTGCAGATTTCCAGATATCCTCTGGAAAATCCAAAGTTACGTGCATTGTTGTTTGAATATGGTGAACTGAGAACAGATGCACAGTATATTGATGCATTCATTCAGGAACTGGTACATACAACATTTATTGTGCCGGTAGTGATGGAAAAGACTTCCTCTGTACTGCAGAAAACCATGAAGATAGGATTTATGGCTGTCAACAGAACAGTGAATAACGTGGAGGAAAAAACCTTTGCTGTCTTTACAGATGTAAATGCATTAACCAACTGGAAATCCCTGTTCGTTAATGGTAAAGAACCGGATACGATCCAGATTACTTTTCAGGATGCGGTACAGCTGATGATGAAAGGGCATTCTGGTATTGTTATCAATGCGTTTGGACCAAAATATGTCTATCTGCCTCAGGAAATGATTGATATCATCACCAAACAGGAAAGTTACAGAAAAGAATTCGGTGTTCCTGGTGAAAAAGGATTGAGTTTTGACAAGAAACAGAAATAAGGGCGAAAGCTCTTTTTTTGTGTGTATAATGAATGCAAAGGAAGTACTGAATATGAAATATGTAATTGCAAATGCAAAGGTCTTAAATGGGCATAAAGACATGCAGGTGGAAGAAGGTAAATATATCCATGTGCAGAACGGTCTTATTGAAGAAATCAGTGATACACCGGAGCCTGGATATGAAGTGATTGATCTGCAGGGAAAGTATCTTCTTCCGGGATTAATCAATATGCATGTACATTTAGCGGGGAATGGTGCACATTCCGGTAAACAGAAAGATAATAAGAAAACAGTAGATTTTCTGTTCTCTAATCCGATTACCAAAGCCATTGCCTATAAGATGGTATGCAATTTTGCAAAACTGGAATTGTATGGCGGGGTGACAACCATCAGAACAGTAGGTGGTTTAAAAGATCTGGATACTCGACTGAGAGAAGAAATCAAGGCTGGCACTAAAACTGGGCCTGCTATTCTTGCAGGAAATGAAGGTATTACCGTGGAAGGCGGTCATATGGCAGGAAGTGTGGCGCGTGTGGCGAAGAATAATGAAGAAGCTGTACAGTTTGTAGAAGATGCCTATGCACAGAATGTGGATCTTGTGAAACTGATGGTGACAGGTGGTGTACTGGACGCAACTGAAAAGGGTGTACCTGGAGAAATGAAGATGCCTGAGGATATGATTCAGGCTATCTGTGATAAGGCACATGCGTTGGGATTATTGACTAGTGCACATGTGGAATCTACACAAGGTGTTAAGGCAGCTTTGAGAAACGGTGTTGACAGTATTGAGCATGGTGCACAGCCTGATCAGGAAATGATGGCTCTTTTTAAGCAGAAAGGTGCATTTTTAATTACCACTTTATCACCTGCTTTACCATTTGCGTTATTTGATCAGTCCGTTTCTAAAGTGAATGATGTACAGCTGTTTAATGGCAAGATGGTATTTGACGGTATTGTGGAATGCAGTAAAGCGGCATTAGAGAACGGGATACCGGTAGGTCTGGGTAATGATGTAGGCTGTCCATGGATTACTCAATATGACTTCTACAGAGAGCTAGTATATTTCCATAAATATGTTGGTGTGACAAATGTCTTTGCTTTATATACAGCTACTTTACAGAATGCCATTCTTGCAGGTATCGGAGATATCACGGGTTCTATCGATGAAGGTAAACATGCTGACATGATTGTTGTTAAGGAAAACCCATTGGAAGATCTGAATGCATTAAAGCATATAGACCTTGTATTTGCCAAAGGAAAGATGGTACATCCAAAATTCAGACGAGATAAAGAGATAGATGAAAAATTAGATGTTTTCTGCCAATAAAATCAGGAGTAGAATATAGAACATAAAAAAAGGAGAATACGCATATGAGTTCTTATGTAGATCGCGTTATCGAACAAGTACGTTCTAAGAATCCAGATCAGCCTGAATTCTTACAGACAGTCACCGAAGTTTTGAAAACTGTAGAACCTGTTGTCAACAAGCATCCTGAATATGAACAGGCCGCTTTACTGGAAAGAATGACAGAACCTGAAAGACAGATCATGTTCAGAGTTGTATGGACGGATGATGAAGGAAAAACACAGGTGAACCGCGGTTATCGTATCCAGTTTAACGGGGCATTAGGTCCTTATAAAGGAGGATTACGTTTTCATCCGACAGTCAATCTGTCTATTCTGAAATTTCTGGGATTCGAACAGGTATTTAAGAACAGTCTGACAACATTGCCAATCGGTGGAGGTAAAGGTGGAAGTGACTTTGACCCTCACGGAAAGAGTGATGGAGAAGTTATGCGTTTCTGTCAGGCATTTATGACAGAGCTCTATCGTCATATTGGACCAAATACAGATGTACCTGCAGGAGATATCGGTGTAGGTGGAAGAGAAATCGGCTATCTGTTTGGACAGTACAGAAGAATCAGAGATGCCTATGACAATGGTGTTCTGACAGGTAAAGGAAGAACATTCGGTGGATCCTTGATCAGACCTGAAGCTACAGGGTATGGTGTTTTGTACTATGCACAGCGTGTGTTTGAAAAAGAAGGAGAAAGCTTTGAAGGTAAAACGATTGCTGTAAGTGGTTATGGTAATGTTGCCTGGGGCGTATGTAAGAAGGCCAAGCAGTTAGGTGCCAAAGTTGTTACTATCTCCGGACATAATGGATATGTCTATGATCCTGAAGGTATTTCCACAGATGAAAAGATTGATTATCTGCTGGAAATGAGAGCCTCTAAAAATGCCAATATCAAGATGTATGCAGAAAAGTTTGGCTGTGAATTCCATGAAGGTGAAAAACCATGGGGTGCAAAGGCAGATATCTGTATTCCATGTGCTACTCAGAATGAAGTGGGTATGGAAGAAGCTAAGAAGATTGTTGAAAATGGTACTAAATTCTACTTTGAAGGTGCCAATATGCCTGCAAGTAATGAGGCCATTGCGTATATGATGGAAAATGGTGTGCTGGTAGGACCTGCCAAAGCTGCCAATGCCGGTGGTGTTGCAGTAAGTGCTCTGGAAATGTCTCAGAACTCTGAAAGATTATCCTGGAGCAGTGAAGAAGTAGATGAAAAGTTAAAGGGTATCATGTACAACATCGTAGATTCTTCTTATGCAGCATGTGAAAAGTATGGTCTTGGCAAAGATCTTGTGGCCGGTGCCAATATCTCCGGTTTTGAAAAGGTTGCTGAGGCAATGCTTGCACAGGGTTTATTCTAAACTTTACGTATATACACAGAGGGTGTAACTATCCTCTGTGTTTTCTTTTCTTCAAAAAATAGAATCCATAAAACGAGTATGGCACATTAATGGTAAAATAAAGGCAGGAGTAAAGTTTTATGGAATATCATATAGTCGTGAATCCGGTTTCCGGAAATCATTCAGGAAAAATTACAGGAGAAAAAGCAGAAGAATATCTTTTACAATGCGGACATACTGTGCATATGCATTATTCCACATTGGATACCGGTATCACTTCTATCTGCGATACGCTGACAAAAGATCTTGAGGAAGAAATCACAATTGTGGTTGTAGGTGGAGATGGTACGATGAATGAAGCACTCAACGGACTGCATCATCTGGATCTGATCAAGGTGGGATTTGTACCTGCAGGAACCGGTTGTGATATGTTAAAAGATATGGATATCTCTGCTGACTTTTCCTCCATTATGCAAAGTATTTCCAATAACAGAGTAGTACATACAAGTGCCATAGGATGTGTCACTTATAAAGAAAGCGGCATTCAAAGAAGATTTCAGGTATCTGCAGGAATAGGGTTTGATGCGGAAATATGTCATGCGGTATCTGTATCCACCAGTAAAAAATTGCTTCATAAGATTCATCTTGGATATCTGGTATATCTTGTGGAAGCTGTAAAGATATTAAAAGAAAAGAAGTGTTTTCATGTGAAAATACATCTTGAAACTGAAGATGTTGAGTATGCAGACTGTAAGTTTATATCCATTCATAACCATGCCTGTGAAGGTGGAGGATATAAGTTTTGTCCATCAGCGGATTATCAGGATAGCACCTTATATCTTTGTACTACCTATCATATTACCTGGACAGCTTTTCTGAAATTATTCCTGAAAGCAAAAAAAGGAAGACATGTTGCGTATACACAATACACAAAACAATTTGTGTCTTCATGTATGGATATTGAGACAGATACCCCTCAATGGGTACATACAGACGGGGAAACCCCCTATACAAGTAAGCATATTCATGTGGAAGTATTGCCAGACAAACTTCGTCTGATTATTTAAGGAGGCTTATGAGATTTTTTCATATTTCTGATTTACATCTGGGTTTAAAACTGCTGGAAAAAGATCTTCTGGAAGATCAGACATACATATTACAGCAGATAGTATCCCAGGCAGTGCACTATCATATAGACGGTATTGTGATTGCAGGAGATATTTATGATAAGCCTGTACCGCCCTCAGAAGCAGTGAAGGTGTTTGATGCTTTTCTGACATCTTTAAAACAGGCATTACCAGATCTGTACGTATGTATTATTTCCGGTAATCATGATGCGGGACAAAGAGTAGATGTCTACAGCTCTTTTTTGAAAGCAGAAAAGATTTACTGTGTTGGAACACCTCCTGAACAGCATATTACACGTGTAGATATTCAGGATGAGTACGGAAAGATTCATTTTTACCTGTTACCTTTTATCAGACCTTCTATGGTCAGACCACTTTTACAACAAGAGGGGTTATCGTATCAGAAGACAATGGAAAAACTGCTGGCAAAAGAAACAATAGAAGAACAGGACAGAAATGTCTTTGTATCTCATCAGTTTTATCTTCCGCATGGGAAAAGTGCTGAGGAGGTGGAAAGATGTGATTCTGAGATACGTACAGTAGGAAATATAGATGAAATCAGTGCGGATGTCTTACAACCATTTGATTATGCTGCACTGGGACATATTCATAAACCGATGACTGTGGGTAAACAAATTTACAGATATTGCGGAACTCCGATTGCCTGCAGTGTATCCGAAGCAGGACAGCAGAAATCCATCCTGATGGTGGATATGAAGGAAAAAGGGAATACAGAGATTACGCCGATTCCTTTACATCCGTTACGTCAGGTAAAAGTTATCAAAGGGACACTGGAAGATATACTGTCACAGACATGTGAGGATTATGTCAGTGTGGTACTGGCAGACACAAAAGATCATGAGGTGTTTGAATTACAGCAGAAATTAAGACATGCCTTTTCCAATTTGCTGGAAGTGCGCAGAGAGAATACACAGGTACCTCAATACTTTGAAACTGAAAATATGGAAGAAAAGGATACGCTGACATTATGCAAAGAATTCATGCCGGATATGGATGAAGAAGATATGCGGATTTTAAAGAGTATTCTGAATGAAGTGGAGGAAGAGGTATGAGACCACTTACTTTAGTACTGGAAGCCTTTGGCTCTTACGGAAATAAAACAACGATTGATTTTACCAAAGTACATCAGAATATTTTTCTGATATCCGGAAATACTGGTTCAGGTAAAAGTACTATCTTTGACGGCATTGTTTTTGCGTTATATGGTGAAGCCAGTTCTAATGAAAATAAAAAAGATGGTGAAGTACTGCAAAGTCAGTATGCCTCAGTTGAAGTAAAGCCTTCCGTTACTTTTTCTTTTGAAGAAGAAGGAGAAACCTATACTGTTATCAGAGTGCCAAGACACTATAAACTGCTGAAAAGAGGAAAGAATGCAGGAAAATATGCGCTGGAAACAGGACAGCTGGAAGTGACTCTTCCGGATGGAACAGTACTTTCTTCTCAGCAGGCACAGAAGAAAATAGAAGATCTTGTAAAACTGACAAAAGCACAGTTTATGCAGGTGGTTATGCTGGCTCAGGGAGAATTCATGGAAGTGCTTCGTGCCAGTACAAATGATAAAAAAGAGATTTTCCGTAAACTGTTCCATACAGAAAAATATGACAGAATGGCAGGGATTCTTGCACAGAAGAAAAAAGACCTTGAAAAGGATATGGATGTACAAAGACAGCTCATGCAGGCATCTGTTGCCCAGTTGGATCTTTCTGCTTTATCGGAAAATCATCATGAACTGGTATCTCAGGTACAGAACGGGATGTATTCCTCTTTATCGTCTTTTCTGGATGTCTTGAGGGACTATTGTATTCAACTGGAAAATGATCTCAAAGAAAGTACTACAAAGTATCTTTCTTCCAGACAAAACCTTCAAAAAGCACAGGTTTTACTGCAACAGGGAAAAACAGTTGTGTCTTATTATGAGACATTACAGCAGGTAGAACAACAGCTTTCTGATTTGAAAAAGGCAGAAAATGAGTATCTTGCCAAAAAGAAGACCATAGAGAATATTCAGAAAACTGTGGAGATTTCTTCTTTATTTACACGCTGGAAAGATGCAGAAAAAAACTATACGTCTTCTTTAAAAGACTATGAAGAAGCAGTTGGTATCCTGCCAGTTGTACAGAAGGCAAAAGAAGAAGCAGAAAGAGCTGCACATGCGTATGAAGATATTCTGCAGAAAGAAACAGCTTCTTTTGCAAAGACTGAACAGGATGTACAGCAGTGTCTTTCTGCATTACAGCAATTATCTGAAAGTCGTAAGACCCTTGCCTGTAAACAACAAAAGAAACAGCGTGCACAGAAACTGTATGAAGAGATTCTGAAAGAACTGGATACGGTAACACAGCGTCTTAAAGAAGTAGAATCAGTTTTGAAAAATACTGAAAACTGTGAAGAAGAGTATACGGTATTTGTGAAGAAAGAAACCGAATTTCAACAATCTTTAACACAATATGGTACGTATACAGAATTGCAGAAATCTGTAAACAAAACTGAAAAAGACTATACCGCCTGTACAAAAAAATATCTGTCAGAGAAAGAAAAATACGAACAGGCCAGAAATACCTACAGCAGGATGTTTGAAAGATATCTGGATAATCAGGCAGGTATGCTAGCCAAGACTCTTGAAGAAGGCAAGCCTTGTCCTGTATGCGGGTCTGTTCATCATCCGCTTCCTGCACTGTTGGAAGATACAGATGTACAGATAGATAAAGATATGCTGGATACTTTGAAAAAAGCAGAAAATGATGCACAGAAAATCTGTACGGATACAGCGGGAAAACTGCAGGGAATCAAAGCCACACTGGATACCTGTATTGCACAGGCCGCAAGACAATATGCAGAGTTACAGAAAATACTGCAGTGTGAAGATGTTGGTAAAGAAATTGAAAAGCTGAAAAAAGAGTATATTGTGCAGAAACAGGAGTATCAGAAACAGATAGCTGTACATAAACAGGCACTTCTTGATCAGAAGAATCTTTCGGATAGGCATACAGATCTTCTTGGAAGAAAGGAAAAAGGAAATACCTGTCTTCTGGAGGTGGTGCACACCATGGATGTATTACAACAGCAGATACAGTCCGCTACACAGAATCTGAAATATACAGATGTACAACAGGCTGAACATGTTTTACAGACTGCCTCTGGAAAACTGAAAGAAGTACAGGATAAAAGCAACTTGTTACAAAAAGAAAGTATGTTCGCAACCCAAAGGTATACTGCTACATCTACTGTGATACAAAAGACACAGCAAAAACTTCCTCAGCTTGAGAAAATGATGAACGAAACCAGGGAAGCCTGTGAACAGAAAATACAGAAAGAAAATCTTGTGGCATGGGAAGAGTTTGTGTCTTTGGATAAAGCAAAGATGGAATCTGAAGTGGAGACTTACAGAACGCAACTGGATTCTTTGAACGCTAAAAAAGAAGAATATACCAGACTGTTACAGGGGACAAAGTATCCGGATATTTCTGTATTGGAAAATGATGTCAAAGTTCTGGAAGAACAGGGAATCTCTTTGAACACACAATGTACAAATCTGCAGATACAGCTGGAAAGAAACAGAACACAGCTTGTAAAACTGACAGAAGAATACCAGAAGTCCAAAGAGAAGATATCTGCATATGAACATGTGTCAAAGTTACATAAGTGGATATCCGGTAATGTAACAAATGGACGTATGGATCTTGAAACTTATGTACAAAGGTATTATCTTCAGCAGATTCTAAGATATGCCAATACAAGATTTTATGCCATGACCATGGGGCAGTATGCCTTACGCCTGATGGAGGATTCCAAAGCGTCTACAGGTAAAAATAAGGGACTGGACCTGATGGTATATTCCTATGTGACGGATACGGAAAGAGACGTGAAGACTTTATCTGGTGGAGAATCTTTTATGGCTGCTTTGACACTTGCACTGGGGATGGCGGATCAGATTCAGCAGACAACAAGTGCCATTCATCTGGATATGTTATTTATAGATGAAGGATTTGGCTCACTGGATAATCATTCCAGAACACAGGCTGTAGAAGTACTTAAGACACTTGCACAGGGAAATAAGCTGATTGGTATTATTTCTCATGTCAGTGAACTGAAAACACAGCTGGAAACACAGCTGACAGTAGAAAAGAAAGAGGATGGCTCACATATTGCATGGAAAATCAGTTAACAGTGGTATACTAAACATCACGAGGTTAAAGGCGATATGAAAAAACAAATCTTTGGAGTGATAGACAGTATACTGGAAATGCTGGTGATATACGGGATGACATCTCTGGCCAGCAGTGTGCATATTGAGACAAGTCTGCCGTATATGATGCTGTTTGCGTTTATGATTATCAGCGGTACAACGTTACTTGCAATGTTATTAAACAGACAGCAGTGTAATCCCTATGTACAGAAAGTGCTGTATTGTGCAGGAATTGCATTGATAAACCCTCTGATGGGATTACTTGTATGTATTCCGGTTATCTTTGAATATTACAGTCAGAAACTGCATGTGGAAAAATACAGCAGGATTGTATATGCCATGGTGTATGGTTTTGCATTGTATCAGCTGGTAAAAACAGGACTGACAAAGGATATTCTGACAGATATTTTATGGATACTGGCGCTGATATGCAGAAGTATGCCATCTTCTCTGTTTACTGTTCTGACGGCTGTCTTTGGAATAGGTGCGGTTTCCTGTGGTGTATCACCTGTACTGATGATACTGTGTGTTCTTGGAAGTTATGTCTTTAAGAATGTGAAGATGGATTCAGATATCCTTAATGTGCTGATGGCTTTGATTGCCATGGCAATTCATCCATACAGTGGTGTGTTGATGGTGCTGACCATGGCAGTATTAGATAAGGCATTACCATATCTTTGTAAGCATATCCGTTATGGTGAAAGAGTGTTCCATGGCATGAGGTATCTGTTTATCGGTGTGTATGCATTGACGGTTACCTATCTTTGCAGTAATGGACAGATGACGAGTTTACAGACAATAGTCTCCATTATGGCAGGTCTGTTATGGTATATACGTGATGAACTACCCCACCTGATACGTAGTTCAGATGTGGTATCCTTTTGATGTACTCTTGTACTCTATATTCAGTATAAGCTACTGTCCAAAGGATTTTAATTTATGTGGCTTGGTAGTTACACATCTTTTACAAGACTATCACCACGGTTTCACAATGGTCGGTTCACACGACCTCTACCGTTTCTACACGGTTACTTACAATTTAAAGTGGCAAATTCCACAATTGCAGGATTTAACAGTCTTGCAATTTTTATATTGCTTACATCATATCCAGCTTTTCTAAGGATGTTGGCAGCTCCGTTAATATCTGCATTTATCAATGTGCCATCTGCAGATTTGTACAATCCACGATGTATTCTTCTTCCAGAAAAGTGATATTTTTTATCTGGTTTTTCTTCGTTGTATACAGGAATAAAGTCCAGATCAATAAAACTTGCCTTGCTTGTGTAAGATTCTTCCTGTCTGATAACAGTAATTCCATACTCATTAGATTTCAACTCAATCATGGATTTCAGAATTTCAAAAGGAATGCTTACAAAGTTCTGATTGTTGCGTTTATCAATATCGACTTCCTGCTTCCAGAACTTATTGGAGCCAAGCACAAGATATCCAACTTCATGAGATTTGCACCATTTCATCAGTAGTCTGCTCATTTTATGGAAACAGTCTCTGATATAGTTTGTTCTATACGCTGACAGCTGATCCAGCTTTTTTGACCATACACGCGTTGTAGTAGTATTACCTTTGCTCATTACGCTGACTCTCCAGGCTTTCTCTTTGTTGAAGTACTGGTTGATACTTTTGATGTATTCACCTTTGAAGAGGATACTGGCTCCGGTATCTGCCACAACTGCCATAGTATTACCTACACCAAAGTCAACTGCTGCAGAATGTGTTCCGGTTTCTACTGATGGTTCTTTCACCTGATACACAAGCAAAATATCATAACCACCTGACACAGGACAAACTTTTACTTCCTGTAGTCTTGCGTTATGTCTCTTACGTATCCTGAGTCTTTGTTTAGTCTTAGGCAGTTTCAGCTCATCACCATAAATGACGGCATCCTGATTAGTTAAAGTAAGAGCAGTAATATCTCCCTTACAATAGCCTGGCATGCGTGGTTTTCCAGTAAACAAAGCAGGATTCTGCTTATACTTCTTCAATGTAGATAACCAGTTTTGAAAATCAGAACATGCATGTTTCACAATTGCCTGAGCAGATTGCATAGGTAAACCTGCAAAGAAGTCTGGATTTTGAGTAACTCTCATCAGTCTTTGTAATACTCCATATCCAAGAACATGGTAAGTCTTCTGACCCTTAAGAAGTGCTAATTCATCAAGAACTTCTTTCTCATTAGATGTCACGTTTGTCTTATCATGTGATGTAAAAGTATTACGGATTCTGAACAGTGAAGCGTTATAAAGATTCTTTGCTTTATGAGCAAGCTCATCAAAATATGGAAACATTTCGTGCTGAGTACTTACATAAATTCTATCCGTTCTATACATAGGTCGTAATTCACCTCCTTTCTATGGAACACACTTATAGTATAGAGCATATATCAGTATCCACCGTAAGAGGTTTTACCATATTTAAGAAAGTTACAGACAAGCCATATTACACCAACAACCACAGTTGTTTCTTACTGTCAGCACATCTTGTATTGGTCACAAAATATCATCATCTGTGAAATGAATGATGAACCAGACCATATACATATTCTGTTTGATTATTCACCAGATATAAAATTGACGGAGCTGATCAACAAGATGAAGTCAAGAACTGCAAGACTTGCAAGACGTGATTATCCGACAGAGGTCGGTGAATACTATTGGAAACCTGTGTTCTGGACAAACAGCTATTTTGTAGGCTCTGTAGGTACAAACACTGTAGAAATCGTACAAGAGTACATCAAAGAACAGTAACGCTGAATTCACCACCGACCTATGAGGTCGGCGTACTCTTCTGATGGCTTATAGAGAAGTTACCTTTTGAAGGTAGCTTCTTTTTAAGTAAAAAAAGAACATCAGAAGCATCTGATGTTCAAAAAATGACTTCAAATATAGTACCGCCGTAAGGTGAGGTATGAATCTGAATTGTTCCGTTATGGACTCTTACAATTTCTTTGACCAGGGCAAGACCAAGACCTACCCCACCCAACTGGCGACTTCTGGATTTATCCAGTCGGAAGAATGGTTCAAACACTCTTTCTCTGAGTTCTTCGGGAATGCCATTACCAGTATCTTCTACAGTGAGATGGATACGTTTCTGGATTTGAAAGGCATGAACTGTTACTGTGCCGTTTTCATGATTGTATCTGATGGCGTTTTCTACAAGATTGTATACAAGTCTGTAGATAAGAATGTCACTTCCTGAAAGTACCATGTCCTCAGACTTGTTGATAAGCTGAATACCGGTCTTTTGTGCAAGCGGAGAAAGATCATCCAGTACTTCTTCTACCAGTGCATGAATCTCAATCTTATCATCTCTTTTGATGGTTTCCAATTCGCTCATATCCAGCAGTGTTTTTACCATTTTGCTGAGTCTTTCGTTTTGTTCAGTGACCATCTGTATGGTTTTTGTGGCACAGTCATCATTATCTGGATGTTGTGTTTCATTATATACATCCAGCTGTACCTGCATAAGTGAGAGAGGAGTACGCAGTTCATGGGCGGCATTGGCAGTAAACTGTCTTTGGATTTCAAAGGCTTCGGATAATCTTTCCAGCATTTTGTTATATGCAATACTTAACTGATTCAGTTCTTTTACCTTGTTTTCTTCTATACGGGAATCAGCAAGATTCTGTGCCTGTACGTCTTCTATTTTCTTTGAAAACTCTGCAAGAGGTTTTAAGGCACGTCCACTGATAAAATAGGTGATAATTCCTCCAAGAAGTGCTAAGAGAGTGGAAAAGATAAGACTTTTTCTCTTATAGTCTGCTTTGTTGTTATAGACCTGAACAGAGAAATTATCGGCAAAATTCTGCCACTCTTCATCGGAAATACGTATATAGATTTTTTCGGAATCTTTATTGGTTTCGTCTTCATTTTTTGAGTCCACAACATTCTGTAAAGAATCCATATAATAGACACCGTTGGTATAGACAAACATAGTAAGGCAACCACATATTCCTGCAATAAACAATGTGGTGATAATGGTGAGTCTTAACTGCAAAGATATCTTTTTCATTTGATTACCTCCACTATCTTATACCCTTCTCCAATTTTGTTTACAATGGGATCATACCCAAGTACAGCCTTCAGTTTTTTTCTTAAAGAGGACATATGTACACGGATAGAACCACTGAAGCTGTCCACATTGGCATCCCATACGTGTTCAATGAGTTCTTCCTGAGAGACAGGTCTCCCCTGGTTGAGAAGCAGGTATTCAAGAATGCCGTTTTCTTTCCTTGTTAAAGATACAAATGTATCTTTTGCATAAGCTTCACGTTTTCTTGTGTCAAACTGAATATCCCCACAGTGTAAACGGATATCCTTCTGTACGAATTTACGTCTTGTAAGACTGCGGATACGTGCTTCCAGTTCCTGCAGGTGGAATGGTTTTTCCATGTAATCATTGGCACCTGCATCAAGTCCTGCCACTTTATCAGCAATCTGACTTCTTGCGGACAGTATGAGTACTTTTGTCTCTTCATTGGTTTGCCTGAGTTCTTTCAGTATTTCCATACCATCTTTACCGGGTAAATTCAAATCCAGGACAACCAGGTCATAGTTTTCTGTTAAAAGGTAATCCAGTGCATCATTACCATCATAGCAGGTGTCTACTTCATAGCCTGCATTGTAAAGAGATTTTGCGACTGTGTCGCATATGTCTTTTTCATCTTCAATAATTAATAATCTCAAAGTATTTTCTCCCTTTGCTTAACAAAGATTTTACAACTACTATTGTACAATACCAACGTCAACTGGTCTTTTAAGACTTGAAAATATGCGAAAGGAGTATCGGTGAACTTGAATTATAGAAGAAGGATACAGTTTGGCTTACTGATTGTGGCACTGATGATGATTGGGTATGGTGCTGTAAGAGGGGAAGCTGCTGTGGTGCTGAATAAAGCAATTAAATTATGTATGGAGTGTGTTGGAATTGGATAAGAACAAATCAAGAGTCATTGCCCGGATGCGAGGGTGGATACAGGCTGCTGCTACATTGTTAACAAATATACATATCCCGAATTTTTTCAATGGAAGAATTTATCAGGGCAATGGTAAGACAGTCTGTGTTCCTGGATTAAACTGCTATTCCTGTCCTGGAGCAACAGGTGCCTGTCCTATCGGTGCTTTTCAGGCAGTGGTGGGATCTTCAAAGTTTAAATTTACGTACTATATCACAGGATTCTTAATTTTCCTTGGGGTAACTCTTGGCAGAGTCATATGCGGTTTTTTATGCCCGTTTGGATGGTTTCAGGATCTTTTGCATAAGATTCCCGGAAAGAAGTTATCTACGGAAAAGCTGAAACCTTTAAGATATCTCAAATACGTCATACTGATTGTATTTGTCATTGTATTGCCGATGGTTGTGACAAATGCAGTAGGGATGGGGGATCCGTTCTTCTGTAAGTACATCTGTCCTCAGGGAGTGCTGGAAGGAGCCATACCTTTGTCTTTAGGAAATGAAGCTATTCGCTCTGCTCTTGGAAAACTGTTTACTTTCAAGAGTATGATTCTGATGACGGTCATTGTACTGAGCATTTTGTTTTACAGGCCTTTCTGTAAATGGATCTGTCCACTTGGAGCAATCTATTCCCTGTTTAATAAAATATCTTTTGTCAGTATCAAAGTTGATCATGATGCCTGTATACAGTGTCATCAATGTACCAGAGCATGTAAGATGGATGTCGATGTGTTAAAGACACCGAACCATGCGGAATGTATTCGATGTGGTGCCTGTATGAAGGTATGTCCGAAAAATGCCATTCATTATCAGTTTATGCAAAAAGACATAAACATTCACAATGAAATAGAAAAAGTAAAGAAAGAAAAATAAAGGAGAATATAAAGATGAAAAAAACAAACATGATGAAAATGATTGCACTGTGTGCGGTAATATCCTTAACAGGGTGCGCACAGAAAGGATCTTCCTCAACGGGAACTTCTGCACCTGCAACAGCAGATACAGCAGTTTCTTCCTCTGAACTTGATGATCTCAAGGCACAGCGTGATGATTTATACCAGCAGGAGAATGCATTCTTTGCAGAACATGATACTGCATGGAATAAAGCTTTTGGCATGAGCCCTAAAGAAAATGCAGATCCAAGTGGTAACTATGCAGAATTCCTTTCTGTTCTTGTGGATTCTAATAAAGAAGAGTTTACAGAAGAAGAATTAAATACTCTGCATGAGGATATTGAAAAGATTCGTGATATTGAAGATAAGATTGCGGAAATTGAAAAGAAGATTTCCAATGCGGAAAGTACTGCAACATCTGCTTCTTCTGATGACTCAGCAACCTTTGCGAATATCTCCGGTACAGATTTTGACGGTAATGCCGTTGATGAAACACTATTTTCTGAAAATGCCGTGACTGTAGTAAACTTCTGGTTTTCCGGATGTAAGCCATGTGTTGCGGAATTATCCAAACTGAATGAAATGAATGAAGCTGTCAAATCCATGGGTGGTGAAGTCATTGGTGTAAATACTGACACATTTGATGGGAATAGTTCTGCTATTAAAGAAGCTAAGAAAATTCTGGAAAGTCAGTCGGCTACGTATCGCAATCTGTCCGTAGCTTCTGACTGTGATCTTGGTAAATACGCTTCTACCATCATGGCTTTCCCTACTACAGTTCTTGTGGACAGAAAGGGAAATATTGTAGGTAAACCACTTCTTGGCGGAGTAGATACTCAGGATAACTATGATGATCTGATGAAACAGATTCAGTCAGTGATTGAAGCAGATAAAAAATAAAGAGATGAAGTTGAAGGCATTGAAGTACAGGTTTCAATGTCTTTTTATTATAAAAAGTCTCCGCAGTATATACGGAGACTTTGTGTTAATCTAACAGTTTTAACAGATCTTCTCTGGATAAAGAGCTGGAAGATATACTTTCGTTGTCCAGGAATCTTGACGCAAGACCACTCTTTTCCTGCTGTAAAGCAAGAATTCTTTCTTCAATAGTGTCTTTGAGAATCAGCCTGTAAATGGTAACTGCATTTTTCTGACCAATTCTGTGAGCTCTGTCACTTGCCTGGTTTTCTACAGCGGTATTCCACCATGGATCATAATGGATGACGATGTCTGCTGCAGTCAGGTTAAGGCCTGTACCCCCTGCTTTTAAGGAGATACAGAAGACAGGAACACTGTCTTGCTGGAACTGTTCCACCAGCTGAGCTCTTTTAGCTTTAGGAGTGGAACCGACCAGTAAATAGAACGGAATATGTTCTTTTTCCAGTCTTTTGCACAGCAGATCCAGCATGCTGGTAAACTGAGAGAACAACAGAATTTTATGTCCTCCTTCAACGGCACGTCTGATAAGATCGATACACATATCTTCTTTTCCACTGCCGTTGACATAATCTTCATAAATCAAAGACGGGTTACAGCATAACTGACGTAATCTTGTCAGTTCGGCTAAAATCTTGATTTTATCCTGTTTGAATTCCTTGTCACTTGCAGAATTAATCATCTGCTTCATACGCTGTACACGTGCATCATATAACTCTTTCTGAGATGGTGTAGCTTCGGCATAGTATACTTCTTCCAGTTTGTCAGGAAGGTCTTTGAGCACATCTTTCTTTAAACGGCGCAGAACAAAGGGACTGATCATTGTCTGAAGATGATACTGAGCCTGTTCATCTTCTTCTTTTATAATCGGTATTTCATATGTGGATCGGAAATAGCCATAGGTATAGAAATACCCTGGAAGAATGAAATCGAAAATTGACCACAGTTCTGAGAGTTTATTTTCAATTGGTGTGCCTGTTAAAGCGATATGGAAAGAACTTTGAATAGCTTTGACTGCCTGAGATGCCTGTGTGTTGGCATTTTTGATGTATTGTGCCTCATCTACAATCTGAACATAGAACTTCTTGCCTTCATAGGATTTAATATCTCGTTTTAAAAGATCATAGGAAGTGATGTAGACATCCACATCGTTATCTTCCAGGATGGCTTTTCTTTCTGCAGCTGTACCGATGACCTGAAGACAGGCGAGTTCAGGGGCAAAGTGTGTGATTTCAGAATACCAGTTATAGACTAAGGAAGCAGGACATACGACCAGTGCTTTACCGTCTTTTTGAAATTTCTGCAGGAAGGTTAATACCTGGATGGTTTTACCCAAACCCATTTCATCCGCAAGTAATGCACCAAATCCATTTTCATATAAGGCGCATAACCAGCGGAAACCTTCTGCCTGGTACGGTCTTAAGGTAGCTTTGATGGAAGATGGTAAGGTGTATTTTTTTGTGGAGATGGATTGAATTCTGGAAATGCGGTCTTCGAAAGATCCTGCATAGGATATCTGTAACTGTTCATCTCTTAAGCCGTTAAGATAAAAAGCTCTGTAGGAAGGCAGTGATGCTGAACCTTCTTTAATCTGTGAAGAGGTTAACTGCAGGTCTTTTGCCATAGCCATAAATTCATTAAAGCTCTCACTTGTCTGCATATCGATAAACTGTCCGTTCTTCAGACGATAGAACTTCTTCTTAGGATTGTATTTTGCAAGGATATCTGCAATTTCGTTTTGAGAAAGGGTATCTGCTACCATATCAAGTTGCAATAAGTTGTCTTTGGTGACGGAAATACCGATACTGACTTTTGGGGCAGTACGTACAGATAAAGCTTTCAGGGCATCACTGACAAAAACAGTGGCTTTGGACTGCAATTCTGGAATACCTTCGTTGAGGAAATGGAACATCTTATCTTCGTCGTTGGTTAAAACCATCTGTTTTTGAATGGTGTCAAAGGAATTGAACCATTTTGCTACATAAGCATCCATGATAGCTTCTTCCTTGAGGTCTCTTTTGCCTTCTTTATTAGACGCATCAAAGACATTGAATGTACCTTCTTTGTAGACCGCATCCAGTCTGCAGGTAATCATGTCTTCCTGCAAAGAATCCAGATAGATCTGGAAAACAGGTTTATCCGGTAAATAATCATATGGGTCAAAAGCAGCCTGATTGTCCAGCTCTACATTTTTAATCAAGGTTGGATACACATTTTTTGTGAAAGTGGACGCATCTTTTTCTGATAAGAACTGTCGAGGATCACTTGTGGATAAGAAACTCAGTAAAGTGACAAGTTTCTCACTGGTTCTTGGAAATTTATATAAGACCGGTGTATTGTCCGCAAGAGAAATATACAGGAATTTATTTCCCTGATAAAACTTGAAATTGTCGGATTCAAGAATGTATCCCTGGTTAGCTTTTGTCAGTGTACTGTGTAAAGAAGGGAAGGCGTTTCGAATAATCAAAGGAGCGTCTTCTCCTGCGTAGGAAGTATTGGCAACTTCTACTTCGATATTCTGACATATCTCCATAAACTCATCTAAATATCTTCCTTTCAGTACCATGGATCTGCGTACCTGAGAAGGAGAATAATACGCAGAATAAAAAGAATATTCTTTCGCAAAGGCATCTTCTCTGTTCACAATGGATTTCAAGAAAGTAACAAGAGGAATATAGTCTTCAGCAAATGCGGATACTTCATGCACAAATTCAAGATTCTTTCCGTATCTGTACAGAGAATGATTTTTCAGATTCTCCACAAACTGGGAAATATCTTTTACAACATAGCTTTTATTTGTATTCTGAGAAATTCTGAAAGAACATTCTATTTCTTTGGGATCGGAAAAATCTAATACCGGTTCCAGACGAATGGAATGCATTTTCAGTATATCTGTAGGACTGGTGTCCATAGCAAGTAATAATTTACTCATCTCTTCAGATGTGGAAACGGAAACCGGTTCGCTGTCCTGTTCTTTGAAATCAAGATAGGCAAGTAATAAAGCAGCAGTGTGCGGACAGTTTTTGAAAGTCTTTCCGCATGTACAGTCTGAATCAAACAGGATACCTGTGTCTTCGTTTACATAGGCATATACTTCATAAGGTTCCCATGAATCCCCTTCTACGGTACCTTCTATTTCTGTCAGTTTGGTGTAGGCATCTTTAGAAGCGTAAATATGTGAGACTCTTTGCTGAGAATAGAGTCTGGAACCTTTTATAAAGGTAGCTTCTGAAACCTGTTTCTGAATCTGATACTTGGATAACATACATTCACCCCCGTGAATTTAAAAATTATACCATGGATGGAGTATAATAAGGACATGATTTGCATACTTTTTTTAGTGATGAATGTCGTCAGTTTTATTCTGTTTGGCATAGATAAATATAAAGCGGTACATCATAAGTATCGTATTCCTGAAAGAATATTATTAGGCAGTTGTGTTATGGGAGGCTGTATAGGAGGATGGGCAGGTATGCATGTCTTCCATCATAAAACTTTACACACGCTGTTTACCATTGGGGTGCCTGTTTGCTGTGTTTTGTGGATGGGTATCTGGGGATATGCATTGCTTGCCGGGTGAAGTATGACACAGACAAGACAACAGGCATTACAGAAACTGAAGAAATCCAGATTCCGTTCTTCTTTTCATCTGAGTGAAAAAGAAAAGACATATTATCTTTCTAAAGGAAGAGAAGTCATGCGACTTCATGCCCAGGACTTCATAGAGAAAAGACTGGCTCCGGCATATCCTGAAAATGATGGAAAACAGACACCAATGAGAGGACATCCTGTGTTCGTGGCACAACATGCGACGGGATGTTGTTGCAGAGGATGTCTTGAAAAGTGGTATAAAGTAAAAAAAGGTGTGCCGCTGACAAAACTTCAACAGGAAAAAATAGTTGAGTTGTTGTTGGATTGGTGTGAACAGGATATACTTGAATCAGGCAAGGAGGAGTAATCCCGCATGAATATATTTGATATCATTGGTCCGGTGATGGTGGGGCCTTCATCTTCTCATACGGCAGGTGCTGTACGTATAGGGAATGTGTCCAGAAAATTGATGATGGAACCTGTCGCAAAAGCAGAAATTTATTTTCATGGTTCTTTTCTGGCTACAGGTAAAGGTCATGGTACAGACAGAGCATTACTGGCAGGACTGATGGGGATGAGCTGTGATGATGAAAGAATTCCTGATGCTTTTGAAGAAGCAAAAAAGCATGGGTTACAATATAGTTTTGATGGTATAGATCTTGGAGAGCAGGCACATCCCAATTCTGTAAAGATGTTTTTACATGGTGTTAACGGAAAAGAACTGGAAATCATCGGTGCTTCTATCGGTGGAGGCAGAATTGAGATTCGTGAGATTGATGGGCTGAAGACTGTTTTCAGTGGTTCTTATCCGACATTGATTGTGGAAAATGATGATCGACCAGGAGAAGTGGCTAATGTGACAGGTATGCTTGCCAAAGAGCATATCAATATTGCGACTGTACAGCTGGACAGAGACAGCAGAGGGGGTCATGCCGTAACGGTAATAGAATGTGACCAGGAAGTGCCTTCAGCTGGTCTTGAGTGGTTAAAGAAGCAGGAAGGTATTTTGAAAGTAACTTACCTGAGCTTAGGAGAATAACATGTTTCATGCGTTAGAAGATATTGTAAAGCAGTGTACTGCAACGCATCTTCCTATGTGGAAAGTCATTTTACAGGAAGATTGTAAAGAGTCAGGTATGGAAGAAGCTGCTGCACTGGAAAAAATGAAAGGCATGTATGATGCTATGAAAGCATCTATTGCTGCCTATGATCCTTCCATGCTGAGTAACAGCGGACTGGTGGGGCAGGAAGCAGGTATTTTACAGAAAAGAATAGACAGGCAGGAAATGCTGAGTGGGTCTTTTATTTCCAATGTCATGGAGAAAGCTTTGAGAGTAGCAGGTTGTAATGCCTGCATGAAAAGAATTGTGGCATCTCCTACAGCAGGAAGCTGTGGGGTATTACCGGCAGTACTGGTAGCTTACCAGGAAACAAAATCTGTCAGTGAGCAGAGGATGGTGGAAGCTTTACTGATAGCCGGTGGTATCGGGGGTGTTATCGGACACAGAGCCTCGTTGTCTGGTGCCCAGGGGGGATGCCAGGCAGAAATCGGGTCTGCCAGCAGTATGGCAGCCGGAGCACTTGCCTATCTTGAAGGCGGGGATGAACAGTGTATTTTAAATGCAAGTGCCTTTGCATTGAAGAATGTGCTGGGACTTGCGTGTGATCCGGTGGCAGGACTTGTAGAAGTGCCATGTGTTAAAAGAAATGTGATGGGAGCTGTGAATGCAGTTACTTCCTGTGACATGGCTATGGCAGGGATTACTTCCAGAATTCCTGCGGATGAAGTGATTGATGCCATGGGTGCTATTGGAGCACATATGCCTTTGGAAATTAAAGAGACCGGTATAGGAGGTCTTGCAGGAACTCCTACCGGTAAAAATATAGCCCGGAAAATGAGTGGGGAAACCAGATAGGAGGTCGTTATGGGTTTTAGAAAAGATTTTTTGTGGGGCGGTGCAACAGCTGCCAATCAGTATGAAGGAGGTGTTCATGAAGGTGGTGCAGGTCTTGCGACCGGTGATGTCATGACAAACGGTTCTCATACCGTTCGTCGACAGGTCACATGGAGAAAGCCGGATGGAACAACAGGTTCTACACCGTTATGTTTCGGTTCACCTGAAAGACATCTGCCTGAAGGAGCAATTCCTGTGGAACTGGAGGATAAAAAGTATTATTATCCTTCTCATATTGCTTCAGATTTTTATCATCATTATAAAGAAGATATTGCATTACTTGCAGAAGAAGGATTCAACTGTCTGCGTATTTCCATGAAATGGTCCAGGCTGTTTCCAAATGGGGATGATGAAAAACCAAATGAAGCAGGACTGGCTTTCTATGATGCTGTTTTTGATGAATGTAAGAAGTATGGGATTGAACCATTGGTAACCTTGCATCATTATGAAACACCATTGAGTTTTGCTCAAAGATGTAACGGATGGGCAGACAGAAAACTGGTGGATGCTTTTGTGAAGTATGCGACTACTGCTTTTGAAAGATACAGAGGAAAAGTAAAATATTATCTGACATTTAATGAAATCAATCTGATTGAAGTGGCACCATATGTAGCAGGTGGACTGATTCATGCAGATGATCAAAGTATTGCCAATGCGGCTTACCATCAGTTCCTTGCCAGTGCAAAGACAGTGATGGCTGCCCATGCATCTTATCCGGAAATCAAAGTTGGTATGATGCTTGCCTTTGGACCAAGCTATGGGTTGACTGCAGATCCATATGATCAGTTACTTGCACATCAGATGGAAGATAATACATTATTCTTCTCTGATGTACAGATGCTTGGGAAGTATCCTAAATATAAACTGCTTGCCTATGAAAGAGCAGGGATCACACTGCCTGAACAGGAAGGAGATGCTGAAATTCTGCAGAAAGGTGTCTGTGATTTCCTGAGTTTCTCTACCTATGGAAGTAATACATTCACTACTCATCAGGAGGGAGATAAAGGCGGAGGCAATGGTGCTGATGGAAGACAGGTTGCCAATCCTTATCTCAAGACCAACGCCTGGGGATGGGGTACTGATCCTCAGTGCCTGAGAATTGCTCTGAATATTTTTGAAAACAGATATCATTGTCCATTATGGTGTGTAGAAAACGGTATTGGATGGAATGATGTATTTGAAGATGGTACGGTACATGATGATTATCGTATTGACTACATGCGCTGCAACATTCAGTCTATGAAAGATGCAGTGGAACTGGACGGTGTGGATCTTATGGGATATCTGTACTGGGGATGTGTGGATATGGTTTCCAATGGTGAAGGTGAAATGGCTAAACGTTATGGTCAGGTCTATGTAGATGCGGATAACTATGGTCAGGGTACTTTCAAAAGATCTAAGAAAGATTCTTATTTCTGGTATCAGAAGTGTATTCGTTCCAATGGAGAAGATCTGAAATAAATCGATGAAGAAGAGGAGTTCTGGTAGATAGGACTTCTTTTCTTTTTTATAATAGACACATGAAAAATAAAGTGATTGGTGTAGTGGCACATGTAGATGCCGGTAAGACAACATGCATAGAAGATATGCTGTATGAAAGTGGTACGATTTCTGCTTTAGGCAGGGTGGATCATGCAAGTTCTGTTTTGGATTATGATGCTCAGGAAAGAGACCACGGTATTACCATTTATGCAAAAGATGCCCATTTTATCTGGAAAGACTATTCCATGTTTGTGGTAGACACGCCAGGGCATGTAGACTTTTCAAGTGAGATGGAAAGAAGCCTGCAGGTATTGGATGTGGCAGTACTTCTGATCAACGGGCAGGATGGCGTACAGACACATACAGAGACTATCTGGAGATGTCTGGAACATTATCATGTGCCTGTTGTTATCTTTGTGAATAAAATGGATATTTCCCATCTGGGTTCAGAAGCCATTATGAAAGATCTTATGGACAGATGCAGTAAGAACTGTATTGTATGGAATGAAGAAAATCTCGAAGATGTTGCCATGGTATCGGAAGATAGTCTGGAAGAATATCTTTCTTCAGGTGCACTTTCAAAAGAAACCTTGCAGACCTTATTTGAGACCAGACAGTTTTTCCCTGTGGTATTTGGCTCTGCTTTAAAACAGCAGGGAGTAGATACCTTACTGGACCTGATTACTGTTGTCAGTATGGACAAGCAATATCCTGAGGAATTTGGTGCTCTGGTTTATGATGTGGCAGAAGATGATGCAGGTAACAGACTGACCAAAATGAAAATCACCGGTGGTGCAGTATATGCAAAACAGAAATTGAATGAAGAAGATAAAGTAGATCAGATACGTATCTATACCGGTAAAAAATATGAAGTGGTTCCTCAGGCATCTGCAGGAATGATTGTGACAGTGAAAGGGCCTGTACATCTGGAAGCTTTACAGGGACTGGGTGTACAAAGTGATGGAGAACCTGCTGTATTACATGGCTATATGGAATATGAGCTGCTTGTGCAGGGAAAATCCGATATGCTGGCATTAGTAGATACGTGTAACAGATTAAGTCAGGAAGATCCTCAGCTCATGATGGATATAGATACGGAAAAGCATAAGATACATGTCCGCATCATGGGCGAAATGCAGAAAGAAGTACTGGTCAAAAAAATCAAGGACAGAACGGGTATTGAAGTGGGCTTTGGTACAGGTGGTGTGGTCTATCAGGAGACAATACGCCATGAAGTCATTGGTGTGGGACATTTTGAACCATTGCGCCATTATAGTGAAGTGGTTGTGAAACTGACACCTTTACCAAGAGGGAAAGGTGTGGAAATTCTCAGTGAAGTACCACATGGATCTTTATCTCTTGCCTGGGAGTCTTCTATCCTGAAGTATCTTTCGTATACACACAGGGGTGTTCTGACTTGCGCGGCACTTACGGATGTGCGTATTACTTTACTGGCCGCAAAAGGCAGTTTGAAACATACCTCAGCAGGAGATTTCAGACAGGCTGCTCTACGCAGTGTAAGACAGGGCTTAATGCAGGCAGAAAATGTATTGCTGGAACCGTATTATGCCTTTACTGCAGAAGTTCCTTCAGATGCTTTATCTAAAACTTTATTTGATCTTGAACAGAAAGAAGCGGAATTTGAAATCAGTGAACAGGATGACAGGAAAGTGATTCTTAAAGGGAAAGGACCTGTCAGAACCTTGATGAACTATACTGCTGAACTGATTACCTTTACACATGGACTTGGTAGAATTCAGTGTATACCATGCGGATATGAAGAAGTGAAAAATCAGGAAGAAGTGGTAAAAGAAAAAGGATATGATCCTGAAAATGATGTGAGACATCCGACGGGCTCTGTATTCTGTGCTCATGGTGCGGGTTTCTATGTGCCATGGAATGAAGTGAGTGAATACATGCATATAGATATGAAGAAAGAAAGTGCTGTATCTTCTTATGTACATCAGACCATGAAGGTGAAGGAAGAAGAGCTGGAAGGAATTCTGGATAAGGCAAGCGGCTCCAATCGTAATCAGAAGAAAAAAGATAAGCCTGTCAAAAAGGTGGAAGACACAAGAACGCATGTGGATATTGTTAAGAAAGATTCAAAACTGCAGGTAATGATTATTGATGGATATAACTGTGTGTTTGGATGGGACAGTCTGGCACATCTGAAAGATGATCTTTCCGCCGCCAGAGATAAGCTGATTGACTACATCTTTGCCTATCAGGCATATCTCAGACAACCGGTGATTCTTGTGTTTGACGGATACAGACGAAAAGATAATATTGGTTCTTCCTATAAGCAGGGTGGAGTGGAAGTTGTGTATACAAGAACAGACATCACTGCTGATGCCTATATTGAAAGATATGTATATCAGAATAAAAAGAAACTGGATTGCACTGTTGTGACTGGCGATGCCTTAATTCAGAATGCGGCTTTGGCAAATGGCGCAAAAAGAATGTCTTCAAGAGAGCTGGAACAACAGTTACATTTGAGAGGTATTGTATGAAAAAGATCTTATGTATGGACTGGGGCGGAACCTTTATGAAATATGCCCTGATGGATGAAGAAGGGAAGATATTGTCTTCTTCTAAAGTAAAGAGCCCGGGAAAAGGGGACAGCAAAGAAGTTTTACTGTCCTGTCTGGATAAGATAGTCTATTCTTTTGAGGATATTGATGGTATTGCTATTTCCAGTGCAGGTGTCATAGACAGCAAAAACGGTGTGATAGAGGCTATTGGTATTTTCCCATACCTGAATGGATGTGCTGTATGTGAAGAACTGCAGGAAAGATACAAAGTGAAAGTGACCATAGAAAATGATGCCAGATGTGCCCTTGGTGCAGAGGTGTGGAAAGGCAATCTGCAGGATGTACAGGATGGGGCGGTTGTGGTTATCGGTACTGGCATCGGGACAGCTCTTTTTCTGGATGGAAAAGTCAGAGGTGGTGTACATCATCTTGCAGGGGAAATGTGTGCTGCCTGCATAGATGTTAAAGAAAAGAAGGATCGTATGAGCTATATCGGTCAGCGTGGAACACCATATTTATGCAAGCTTGTGTCTGAAACAAGTGGCAGGGAAGTGCATAACGGGGAAGAAGTGTTCCATCTGATAGAAGAAGGTAATGAAAAGGCATTACAGGGATTACAGGCATATACGGATGATCTTGCGTTAATTATATTTAATATGTTTGTATTGCTGGATCTTGAAAAAGTCTGTATTGGAGGAGGCATATCCTGTCAGCCTGTATTGATGGAGTGTCTTGAAAAGAGCATTCAGAATATTGCGACTTTTCATCCGGATATAGTTCAGGGAACACAGTATCCATTACCTGAAGTAGATGTCTGCAGGTATTTTAATGACGCAAATTTACTTGGTGCTTTGTATACCTTCCTTAAGACATGGTAAAATAGATTCATGAGAATTCTTATAAGTGATACAGGGACATTCCCTTTCAGAATACAGAAAGAAGATTACTGCATTTATGACAGAGGTAATCTGCATATGTGTGCCAATTGCAAGCAATGCTGGACTACTACGCCTGGATGTTGTGTCATACAGGATCCTTTACAGCATCTTGGTGCCATGCTGGAACTGAGTGAAGAGGTTGTTATAGTCAGCAGATGCTGGTATGGAAGTGTTTCTCCGTTTATTGCCATGGTGCTGGAAAGAACTCTTCCTTATCTTTGCGGTCTTGTAAATCCGATGAGCGGACAGCATAAGATGCGCAGTAAACATAATCTGAAGTTTTCGGTTTACTTTTATGGGGAAGACATCAGTGAAGAAGAAAAGAAAACAGCAAGGATGTTTATGCATAAATATATACAGACGATGCAGGGGACAGTAAGCAATATTGCTTTCTATCATGATGCGCTGGAAATGGGAGAAAATGTATGAATACAGTGATTGTGTATGAACAAAGCACAGAAGTGAAGCGCTGGCTGGAAACCATAGACAGTGAATGTACATGTGTGGATGTGTCTTCACAGCCTTTACGACAGATAAAGAAGATAGAACGGCTGGTACTGGTATGCACCTGTACTTCTTTTGGTATTGGTGCCAATATGCTGAGATTATGTACGTTTCTCGAAAGAAAATTAAGCAGTACTACCGAGGTGAAAGTAGTATTGTTTTTTGAAGATAAACCGGTGGATGTTTCAGGATATATAAATTTTTTTAAGTCATGGGGAGCTAAAGCAGGGGTACAGGTGAAGAACTTTTTATGTATTTTTCAAAGTCTTGTCTTGTATTCTCCTTTGAAGGGATTGCAGAAAAGAAAGCTGGTACATACCTGGAAGGAATTTTCAGAAGGTACAGCCAACGTACATGTTACATTTATGCCGACCATTGCCTACAGTTCCTATGTTAATACATGGGTGAAAGATACAGCGAAGATCTATCATATGGAAGATCATCTGGAAGAGACGGATAAATATTTTGTGTATTTATCCAGAGAAAGAGGATAATCTCATGTTTAAGATTATTCATGCTGATTTTAAGTCTGGACAATATGGGGAAGAGGAGTATCTGGACAACTGGCCGATGTTATATATTCTGGAAAATGACAGAGAAGCATACATTGGAGAATCTAATCATGTAAAAACCCGTATGTTGCAGCACGCTTCCAATGAGGAAAAACAGATATTTAAAAAAGTGCATTTTATATATTCGAAAATGTTTAATCAGTCTGTGACATTTGATTATGAATCAAAATTGATTCAGTACATCGTGGCGGATCAGCATTTCACAGTGACTAATAAAAATGCAGGCATTGCGGATAAGCAGTATTTTGGAAAACAGGAGTATGATGCTCAGTTTGTAAAGCTGTGGGATAAACTAAAAAAAGAAAAACTAGTAACACATTTTTTAGAAGAAATCGAGAATTCTGATTTATTTAAATATTCCCCTTACAAGGAATTGAATGACAGTCAAAGACAGGCTGTAGAAGACATCTTGTATAAGCTGGAAAAAGGAACAGATGGAAGAATATTGGTAGATGGCATGCCTGGAAGTGGTAAAACCATCATTGCAGTATATTTGTTGAAGTATCTTGCGGACAGTGAGATGTATAAAGATAAGCAGATTGGTTTTGTAGTACCTCCGACCTCCTTAAGAAAAACCATGAAACAGGTATTTAAAAGTGTGTACGGATTACGTCCTTCTCAGGTACTTTCACCAAGTGATGTTGTAAAGAAAAAATATGATATTCTTGTGGTGGATGAAGCCCATCGATTACACCAGTATAAAAATATTTCTTACCGGGGAGCTTTTAAAAAGAACAGTGAGAAATTAGGATTAGATACTACCAGTGATGAGCTGGACTGGATCTTCAAACAATCTAAAAAGACAGTGATTTTGTATGATTCTTTACAGGTGATTGGACCCTCTGGCATTTCCAGAGAAAGGTTAGATAAGAAACTGGCAGGAGAACATGTAAAAGACAGAATGCTGGCCTATTATACTTTGTCAACACAGATGAGAGTACAGGGTGGTAATGGGTATATAGCTTTTGTAAAGCAACTGTTGAGTGGTAAGTGTGAAACATTTTATAGAAATCCCTTGTATGATTGTAAGCTGTATATGAATTTTTCAAAGTTTAATGAAGAATTGTACGTAAAAGAGAAAGCTAATCAACTTTGCAGAATGGTCGCAGGGTATGCCTGGCCATGGGTATCTCAAAAAGACAAAACAAAAACAGATATAGAGATTCAGGGAGTAAAGAAACAATGGAACCATACTACTGAAGGATGGGTGCATACTCCCACAGCCATTGATGAAGTGGGCTGTATTCATTCCATACAGGGATATGATCTGAACTATGCGTTTGTTATTCTCGGCAATGATATCAGCTATGATGAATATACTCATAAAGTAGTAATTCACAAAGAACGATATTTTGATAAATATGGAAAACAAACAGCAGGGGTAACAGATTTACAACAATACATTTTTAATGTGTATTATGTGCTGATGACAAGAGGTATCAAAGGCACCTATGTGTATGTATGTGATGAGGCACTTAGAAACTATATGGCACAGCATATGGAAGTGGTGAAATAAGATGAAAGAAGAGACAATACAGAAAATATTACAGTTCAGAGATGACAGAGACTGGAAACAGTACCATACGCCTAAAGATCTGGCAATTTCCATTTCTCTGGAGGCTTCTGAATTACTGGAAATCTTTCAATGGAGCGGGAGTGATACTTCTGCGGATGGCAAGCAGGAAAAGATTGAAGAAGAACTGGCAGATGTGCTGATTTATTGTGCAATGATGGCAGATATCTGTCATCTGGACATGGATGACATTATTGCAAAGAAGCTGGTAAGGAATGCACAGAAGTATCCTGTGGAACAGGCAAAAGGCAAAAAAGAGAAATATACGGAGCTTTGAAAAACTTTTCATAAACATGTGAAAGAAACTGTGAATACTTCTTTGAACCGGTTGACTCTGAAATATCTGTGAGTAAACTAGGAAGTGTAAACCGATAGGATATGGGAGATCAAACATACCCAGCAGTCAATAGAGAGTCGGGATGGTGGAATCCGATGATGTTAAGCAGTATGCAAATGGACCCATGAGGGCCTGATGAAAGTCTTAGAACGAGTACTCAGGACGCGATGCCAGCGTTAAAAGGCAGAGAATGTGTTTGCATTTTCTAATAGAGCGAGTCAATGTTTATAGAAGAATTGGCTAATAAAGGTGGTACCGCAGATGAATATGTCTGTCCTTTAAGGACAGACATTTTTTGTTTATCAGGCCACAGGAAATGCAGGAAAAGGAGGATACTACACATGAAAAAAACTACTTCTATGATTCTTTCCGCCGTACTTGGCCTGTCTTTGATGGGATGTTCCTCATCAACAAATTCCACGGATTCTGATTCAAAAACCTATAAAGTGGCTATTGTAAAGCAGCTGGATCACGCTTCTCTTGATGAGATTGCGGATGCCATTGCAAGTGAGCTGGATGCCATCAGTGAAAAAGAAGGTATTACTATTGAATATGGTGAAATCTATTCTGGTCAGAATGATCAGTCCACATTGAAACAGATTGGAGATACTGTGATGAATGATGGGGTAGACTGCATCATTCCTGTTGCAACACTTGCTGCACAGACAATGGTGGTAAGCAGAGGAGAAAACACAACACCGATTGTATTTGCGGCAATTTCTGATCCTGAAACAGCAGATCTGACAGGTCTTGATAATGTGACAGGTACAAGTGATGCTTTAAATACCAAACAGATTCTGGATATGATGAAAGCACAGAATCCTGATATTAAGAAAGTGGGTCTGCTCTATTCCAAATCTGAAGCAAATTCCGAAAAACCAATTGCAGAAGCAAAAAAATATCTGGGTTCTTTAGGAATCTCTTATGTGGAAGCTACTGCCAATACAAATGATGAAGTCATTGCGGCGGCAAACACGCTGGTGTCTGATAAGGTGGATGCAGTATTTACACCTACAGACAATGTTATCATGGCAGCAGAAATCTCTGTTGCAGAGATTTTTGCAGATGCGAAGATTCCTCATTATACAGGTGCGGATTCCTTTGTGAGAAACGGAGCTTTTGTGACATGTGGTGTTAACTATACAGAACTTGGCAAACAGACAGCAGATATTGCTTATGAAGCTATGACAAAGGGTATGAATGACATGGATGACTATACTGTAGTGGATGGAGGTATCATTACCGTAAATACAGAAACTGCAGAAAAGTTAGGCATTTCCACAGATGTCTTCAAGGACTTCGGACAGATTGTTGAAGTAACTACTACAGAAGAGTAATTATGCAGGAACCTCCTTTATGGGGGCTCTTTGCGTGTAAAAAGGGAGGAAAGTATGTACATTCTTAAAACTACTTTGGAACTCGGGTGTCTGTATGCACCGGTTGCTCTGGCATTATTTCTGAGTTTCAGAATATTGAATATTGCAGATATGACAACAGATGGATGTTTTATATTGTCTGGTGCAGTCAGTGTAATGTGTGCTTTACACGGTCATCCGGTAGCCGGAATATTTCTTGGAATGCTTGCCGGAGGAATGGCTGGGTGTATTACAGCATTATTAGAGACAAGGTGCGGGGTTCCAAGTATTCTTGCAGGAATTATTACCAATACTGGATTATATACAATAAACCTGATGGTTATGGGATTTTCCAGTAATGTGGCTATTCTGAAGGGAAATACTATTTTCACTCTTTTTGCAGGACTTGGATTACCTAAGGAAGTCTCTTCTATTGTGCTTGCTTTTCTGATTGTATGCACGGCTATGATTGGGTTAAGGTATTTCCTTTCCACACATCTGGGGTTATGTATTCGTGCTACAGGAGATAACAGTGACATGGTCTCTGCCAGCAGTATTGATCCAAGATTTACCATTACTGTAGGTCTGATTATTTCCAATATGTTAACCGGACTGAGCGGTGCCATGACCTGTCAGTTTCAGAAAAGTGCCGATATTAACGGTGGAACGGGTATTGTGGTAATTGGTCTTGCGTGTCTTATTATCGGAGAAACACTATGCAGATCCTATAAGTCTATTACCAGAAATATCGTTGCCTGTCTTATTGGCAATCTTGTATACAGATGCATATACGCAGTGATTCTATCTACACATATCTTACCGATTGAGTGTCTGAAGCTGATGACTGCATTCATTGTGGCTCTGGCCATTGCGGCACCAACCATCAAAGAAAATATGGCAAAGAAGAAAAGAAGGAGAGGTCAGGTATGCTAGAACTTAAAAATATAACAAAGACCTTTCATCCGGGTACTGTAAATGAAAAAAAGGCATTATGCGGTATAGATCTTACGGTTGAAGATGGAGATTTCATTACAATACTGGGATCTAACGGTGCAGGGAAGAGTACTTTATTCAATACTATCAGTGGGTCCATTGAAGCAGATACCGGGAAAATACTTCTGGATGGTAAAGATGTGACCTATGTTCCGGAGTATATACGTTCCAGAAATATCGGGCGTTTGTTTCAGGATCCTTTAAAAGGAACCGCTCCACATATGACCATAGCTGAAAATCTGTCTTTGGCATATCAAAGAGCTAATAAGAAACATAATCTGTTTTCGCGAATAACAAAACAGGACCTTGAAGTATTTCGGGAAAAATTACATGAGCTGGATATGGGACTTGAAGACAGGATGGATACACCTGTAGGTACATTAAGCGGTGGTCAAAGACAGGCGCTGACATTGTTGATGGCAACCATTGTGCCGCCTTCCGTTCTCTTACTTGATGAACATACTGCTGCGCTTGATCCTAACGCTGCAGAGAAGATTCTGTTGTTAACAAAAGAGATTGTAGAAAGGAACCACACAACCTGCCTGATGATTACACATAATCTTACACATTCATTAAAATGCGGAAACAGAGTATTAATGATGAATGGTGGTAAAATAGTACAGGATATTTCAGGTAAGGAAAAACAGGCTCTGACTATGGCTGCCTTGCTTGAAAAATTCAGGGAGGGTACACAACAGCAACTGGATAATGACCGCATGCTGTTTGAAGAGTGAGTATGGCAAAAGAGACAAAAACAAATGCAATGCGTAAATTGGACACGTTACATATTTCCTATACGGAACATCAGTATGATGCAAGTGACGGACACATTGACGGGGTCGCGGTAGCAATGAAATGCGGACTGGATCCTGATCAGGTATTTAAAACACTTGTGACACAGGGAAATGATCGTAATTTCTATGTGTTTGTAATACCCGTCAGAGAAGAACTGGATTTAAAAAAATGTGCTAAGGCAGCACAAGTCAAAAGTGTAGAAATGATTCATGTAAAAGATTTGCTGAAAACAACAGGATATATACGTGGGGGATGTTCTCCTGTCGGCATGAAGAAGGAGTTTTCCACTTTCTTTGATGAAACGATGGTTCTTTTTGATACAGTGTATGTTTCAGGTGGCAGAATTGGTACACAGATTGAGATTTCTCCTGATGACCTTATGCGCGTGACGAACGGGACTTTAACTGCTTTAACAAGAAACTGATCAGTAACATTGTCCCAAAACCGCACATGTCCAAAGCAGAATCCTTAAGAGTTCCGTATCTTCCGGGCACAAAGTGCTGGATTGCTTCATCTATTACAGGAACAAGAAACCAGAATGCACAGACAGGAAGGTTTCTTTTTTCTTTGGAATTGTGCTTTGCGAAAAGCACAGTTCCTGCAAGTACAAAGTATTCACTGAAATGAGCAAGCTTTCTTACAAAATGATGAAAGCTGTCAAAATCAATTTTGAAGGGTACGAGTCTCATTAAAAACAACGCGATTTCCTTAGACAGATTTCCTGAAGAAGTTCCCTGTTGAAGAGAGTTATAGAATATACATGCAGTGAATACACATGGCAGAATCCATGGAAGATATTTTTTTATTTGTCTGAAGTCCATAGCTGTATGATAACAGAGATATGGTATAATGAGAACCATGAGAAAAAATATTATAAATATACTTAAGATTCTTTTTGGAACATTTTTATTAGCTGTTTCCATTGAAGTATTTATTATTCCTTATAACATTTTGTCCGGTGGTGTGGCGGGAATTGCCGTTGCTTTAGAACCAGTCTTCCATATTGACGAAACGTTGTTTGCCAATTTACTTGTTGTGGGATTTATGTTACTGGGGTGGATCTGTCTGGGAAAGGAATTTATCATGGATTCTGTGATTTCTTCCCTGGCATATCCTGTATTTACATCTCTGGTTTCTTTAATGTCTATACATGTGGTCATACCTCAGGCTGTAGCCAGTTTATATGCCGGACTGTTTGGGGGATTGGGAATTGGCATAGTTATCAGTGCCGGAGGGTCTACCGGAGGAGTGGATATTCCGACGATGATTCTGTCAAAAACATTGCATGTGAAATTCAATACAATGGTGATGATTGTGGATGGATTGACTGTGGTAATGGGAATAGTAGCCTATGATCTCAGTGCTGCCTTGATTGGACTTCTGTCCGTGTTTGTGTCCGGGTATACTATAGGGAAAGTGCTTTCCATAGGTCAGGATGCGTCTAAGAGTGTTCAGATTATTTCCCCTCAATGGAAAGAAATCACACAGAAGATTTCTGAAGAACTGGACAGAGGCTCTACTATTTTTGAGGCGACAGGCGGATATCAGAATGAAACAAAACATGTTGTTCTATGCGTTGTTTCTGTAAAACAGTATCCTGCATTGATTGATATAGTGCATTCCGTGGATGAAAAAGCGTTTGTGATTACTACAGATGCAAGTGATATGCATGGTGAAGGCTTTACGTGGCCATCTCCTTCCGCAAGGATGTAAGATTGTGTTAGAATACAAAAGTATAAGTTTGGAGGTACGTTCATGATTGATTGCGCACATGTGTACAAACGATATAAAACAGGCACAAATGCCTTGTATGATATTAACTTAAAGGTAGATCAGGGTGAATTCATCTATATTATCGGTCCTACCGGAAGTGGTAAATCTACATTGATTCGACTATTGGATGGAGAAATTGCCCCTACAAAGGGTTCTGTAAAAGTGGTTGGTATTGATGTGGGGAATCTGAAAAATTCTCAGGTTCCGATTTACAGAAGAAATATAGGTGTGGTTTTCCAGGATTATAAATTACTTCCTCAGAAGACAGTGGCAGAAAACGTCTCTTACGCTTTGGAAGTTATCGGATTAAAGAAGAAAATGGTTAAGAAGAGAGTGGAAGATGTACTTCGCCTTGTTGGTCTTTCTGACAAAGCAGGCAGCTTTCCAAGAGAACTTTCAGGCGGTCAGCAACAAAGAGTGGCTATTGCACGTGCTATTGCCAACAGACCTAAAGTGCTGATTGCTGATGAACCTACGGGAAATCTTGATCCTGCGAAATCTACGGAAATCATGGCATTGCTGGATAAGATTCATAAAGAATATGGAACAACAATATTGATGGTCACTCATGATCTGACTATAGTAAATAGATTCCGTAAGAGAACGGTCGTTCTGGAACATGGACATATTGTGGCCGATCTTGCAGAAGGAGGATATGTACAACATGATCAGTAGACCAATTAAAGAAGGATTCCGTGGCGTTGGAAGACATTGGGCCATGGCTATTTCCAGTAGTTTTGCTGTAACAATTACTTTGATCATTATTTCGTTATTTATGTTATTCATGGTGAATGTGACTCGTTTTACAACCAATGTAGAACAGGGAATGGAGATTTCTGTCATGATTGACTATGATTATGAGTCAAGTGAAGATGAAGCAAAGCTGAAACAGCAGATTACGCAGCTTGAAGGCGTAAAATCTGTACGTTATTCCAGTAAGGATGAAGAGCTGGAATATTATATTTCTCAGTTTGATGATGAAGAAACACGTAGTGCAGTGGAATCTTTAGTAGATGATAATCCTATGCATGATGCCTATTATGTGGAAGTGGAAGATGGAAAAACTCTGCAGGATACTGCAGCTGCCATCAGAAAAATGGAAGGTGTTTCTGACGTTAACTATGGTGGTGAGTCCACAACCAACATGGTTGTTGCCATGAATGCAGTAAGACGTGGCGGCTTAATTGTAGTGGTGGCGATGACTATTCTGGCTATTTTCCTGATTCAGAACACCATCAAGCTGACTATTTATGCAAGACAAGATGAAATTACGATTGAACGAAATGTTGGTGCTACCAACGGATTTATCCGTTCTCCGTTTGTAATAGAAGGTATGGTTATGGGAGCTATGGGTGCGATTATTCCTATTGCCCTGACAGTAGTGGGATATCATTATGCGTATAAGATTACTGATGGATATCTGATTTCCAATATGTTCCGACTTGTGACACCAAAGCCATTGGTAATTTATATTTCCATAGTATTGCTTGCTATTGGTATGCTGGTAGGTCTGATTGGATCATATATGTCTGTTACGAAGTATTTAAAGTGGAAAAGATAAGGACTCGGGAAAATACCGAGTCTTTTTGCAAAGGTGATTACAATGAATGAAGAAGTAAAAAATGAAGAACAGGAAGATATTGTGCATACAATTCCGCTAAAAAGACACTTATGGCCGGAAGAGGTGGAGTTGAATAAAGCAAAGAAAAAATTGAAAAGAGCACGAATTCTGGGAGTGATACTTTGCGTATTTGCTTTAGGAATCGGATGGTTTGGAGGCAGTATTCTTCCTTTTGGATGGTCCTACTCTATTCGCAGCAGTCTGCTTTCTCTTGCAGGAGTATCTAAAAACGACAAGATTTCTGCTGTAGAAGAAATTATGGATACCTCATGGTATTTTGGAAAAGATATTGAAGATCTTGATGACAGATTGATAGATCAGGCAATTATTGGAATGACCAGTAATACAGAAGATAAACATACAGAATATATGTCCGAAAAAGAAACTGAAGCTTTTAAGCAAAGCATTAATCGCAATTATGTTGGAATCGGTGCACAGTTTATCATGTATAACGGTTTTCCGATTATCACAAAAGTTTTTCCGCATTCTCCTGCGGAAAATGCCGGATTACAAGCTGGTGATATTCTTGAAAAGGTAAACGAAGAAAGTGTAGAAGGTTTATCTTCTTCAGATGTTAAAGATAAGATTCAGGGTGATGAAGGTACACAGGTGAGCTTAACGTTGAAACGTAATGATGAAGATGTGACACTGACTGCTGTCAGAGGCACTTTCAGTGCTACAACATTTGCAAAAATGCTGGATGATTCAACACTTTATCTGCAATTGGCTCAGTTTGGCGAAAGTACAGCAGAAGATATAAAAGAAGATCTGGATGGCTTGCTGGAAGGAAAGCACAAGGTATCTATGATTCTTGATCTCAGAGGGAACGGTGGAGGCTATCTGACGAGTGTAAAAGCAGTTGCCAGCTATTTCCTTGATAATGATCAGACTGTATTAATACAGGAATTTAAAGATGGCAGTGAAGTGAAGATTACAACTACGCCAAATCAGAAATATACCCAGATTCATACGATTGTGATTCTTGTGAATGAAAATACAGCAAGTGCGGCGGAAGTCATGACACTTGCATTAAAGCAGAACAGAGATGATGTTACAGTTATAGGTACAACAACATATGGTAAAGGTACTGTACAGACTACAACCAGTTTTAAAGATGGCAGCTCTTTGAAATATACGACAAGCAGATGGCTGTCACCAGAGAAAGACTGGATTAATGAAACAGGTATTACACCGGATGAAGAAGTACAGTTACACGAAGCTATCAGTATGACTTATCCTGAAATGAAAGAGGGAGACAGCTATGATGTTGATGAAGTCAGTGATGTCATCAAGGTTGTGCAGGTCATTCTGGATTATTTTGGATATGCAGTTGACAGACAGGATGGATATTTCTCCGTTGCTACACAACAAGCCTGGATGCAGTTTAAAGAAGATCATGGACTTTCAGGTGGAAGTAAAATCACACGCAATGATTATATGAATGCGGTCAGTGAAGTAATGTATGACTGGGCTACCAGCACAAATCATGATACACAGCTTGCAAGAGCACTGGAGGTTGTACATGGATAATTCTCATCCTTTTGAGCTTGTCTCAAAATTTAAGCCTACCGGAGATCAGCCGCAGGCTATTGACGCACTTGTAAAAGGACTTCATGAAGGTAAGAAACAACAGGTTCTGGAGGGTGCAACAGGTACAGGTAAGACTTTTACAATGGCCAATATCATTGAAAAAGTAAACAGACCTACTTTGATTTTTTCACATAATAAAACACTTGCAGGTCAGTTGTACGGAGAATTCAAAGAGCTGTTTCCAAAGAACAGGGTGGAATTCTTTGTGTCCAATTTTGACTATTATCAGCCTGAGGCATATATGCCTAAAAATGATATGTATATTGAAAAAACAGCAGCAATCAATGAAGAGCTGGATATGTTCAGAGAAAGTGCACTGAATTCTCTTCTGGAAAGACATGACACAATTGTTGTTGCGTCTGTTGCATGCATTTATGCCGCAAGTGATCCAGCACAATATGCAGATATGTTTTTTACATTGCGTGTGGGTGAAACCTATGACAGAGATTCACTTATGAGAAGACTGGTAGAGCTTCAGTACAGACGCAATGACATAGAAAGAGGCAGAGGTACCGTAAGAGTCAGAGGAGATATTCTTGAAATAACACCTTCCTGGACTGATCAGTTTACAATACGTGTGGAGCTATTCGGCGATGAAGTTGAAAGAATCAGTGAGGTAGATCCTCTGACAGGCAAAATGCTTCAGGCATATGCTTTTTATAATATTTTCCCTGCAAGCGGTTATGCACGTAGTAAAGCGAGCATGTTGCGAGCATGTGATGATATAGAAAAAGAACTGGAAGAAAGATTACAATTTTTTGATGATCAGGGAAAGGCTCTGGAAAAAGAAAGACTTGAGCAAAGAACAAGGTTTGATCTTGAGGCCTTAAGAGAGAATGGATATTGTGCAGGTATAGAAAACTATTCCATGCATATTGATGGCAGAAAGACAGGCCAGAGACCATGGAATCTATTTGACTATTTTCCAAAAGACTTTCTGATGTTTGTGGATGAAAGCCACGTATCACTTCCTCAGATACGAGGTATGTATAATGGTGACAGGCAAAGAAAACAGACTTTAGTGGAGTATGGTTTCAGACTTCCGAGTGCTCTGGATAATCGTCCTATGCGATTTGATGAATTTGAACAAATACGTCCTCAGGTAATTTATTGCTCTGCAACCCCTGGAGAATATGAACTGGAGCAGGTTGATGATCAGGTGGTTGAACAGATTATTCGTCCGACGGGTTTACTGGATCCTGAAATAGAAGTCAGACCAACGCAGGGACAGATTGATGATATCTGTATGGAACTGGATAAGCGTATTCAGAAAAATGAGAGAGTTATGATTACTACGCTCACAGTAAAGATGGCAGAAGATTTGACAGAATATCTGAAAGAAAGAAATTATAAAGTCGCCTATCTTCACCATGAAACCAAAACGTTGGAAAGAACTGAAACAATCAGAGATTTAAGATTGGGCAAAGTAGATGTTCTTGTGGGTATTAACTTATTGCGAGAAGGTCTGGATATTCCAGAAGTGTCTCTTGTATGCATTCTGGATGCGGATAAAGAAGGCTTTTTGAGGTCAAAGAGATCTTTAATTCAGACTATAGGCAGAGCTGCCAGAAATGAACATGGAAAAGTCATACTTTATGGCGATGTAATGACGGACTCCATGAGAGAAGCAATAAGCGAAACTAACAGAAGAAGAAAAATCCAGCAAGAGTATAATCTTGTTCATCATATTACTCCACATACAGTGAAGAAGAATATTTCTGATGCAATACGTGGAGTGGAAACGAAAGAAATGGCTTCTAAGTATATGAAGAAGCATTCTAAAGTATCCAAGAAGGACAAGACTGCATTGATTGAAAATATGGAAAAAGAAATGAAAGAAGCAGCAAGATCTTTAGACTTTGAAAGAGCAGCTCAGTTACGAGATATGATATTTGAACTGAAATCTGAAGAATAAGCTGACAGGAATTATGAAAGGACCGTATAATACTGCTATGTTAAATTACGACGAATTAATAACGGAAAATGCAAAAAAAATGAAACCGAGTGGTATCCGTAAATTTTTTGACCTTGTTTCAGAAATGCCAGAGTGTATATCTCTTGGTGTCGGTGAACCGGATTTTCAAACCCCCTGGGCAATTCGCGCTGCTGCCATTGATTCTCTGGATATGGGGAAAACAAAATATACATCTAACGCAGGATTGAAAGAACTTCGTGAAAAGATCACTGAAGTCATGAACCAAAGATATGGGTTAAATTATGCAGAAGATGAAGTGCTTGTTACAGTAGGAGGGTCTGAAGCAATTGATCTGGCAATAAGAATGTTAGTCGCCCCTGGTGATGAGGTGATTATCCCAGAACCTTGTTATGTAAGTTATGATCCGATTACTACATTGACAGGGGGAAAAGCAATATCTATTAAAACTACAGCAGAAACCGGTTTTAGAGTAACTGCTCAGCAAATTAAAGAAAAGATTACTGAGAGAACTAAGCTGTTAGTTTTATCTTATCCGAATAATCCAACCGGAGCCATTCTGGAACATTCTGATCTTGTGGAAATTGCAGAGGTATTGAAAGATACGAATGTTATTGTTCTTTCTGATGAAATTTATGCAGAACTAACTTATGGAGCAAAACATGAAAGTATAGCTTCTATTGAAGGGATGAGAGAGCGGACTATTGTTGTAAATGGTTTTTCAAAGACATTTTCGATGACCGGATGGAGATTGGGTTTTGCTATGGGACCGAAAAAAATGATTCAGATGATGACTAAGATTCATCAGTCATGCATTATGTGTGCACCAACAACTTCTCAAAATGCTGCTGTTACGGCTTTGGAATCATGTTGGGAAAATGTTGATGAGATGCATGAAGAATACAATAGAAGAAGAGAATACTGTGTCAGAAAACTAAATGAAATGGGACTATATACTTTTGAGCCAAAGGGTGCGTTTTATGTTTTCCCTGATATTCGCAGTTCTGGGATGGATAGCGATACCTTTTGCAATATGCTATTAAAAGAACAACATGTCGCAATTATTCCAGGTACTGCTTTTGGTGAAAGCGGGGAAGGGTTTGCAAGAATATCGTACGCATACAGTTTAAAACACCTTCAGGAAGCAATGAAACGTATCAGAACATTCCTGGATGAACATAAAAATGGAGGAAATTAATATGAATTCTTTACAGTTATTGCATATTTTAGAAAATGATCCGGCAAGCAGAATTGATGATCTGGCAGATATATTGAATGAATCTGTGGAAAATGTAAAAAGAGAAAAAAAGAAATTAGAAGAAGACAAAATCATCTGCGGATATCATACAGTAATTAACTGGGATAAAACAAATGAAGATGTTTGTGAGGCAGTAATATTGGTCAGTGCAAAACCTGAAACTTGCAGAGGATATGATAGAGTTGCAGAAAAAATAGCCAGACTGGACGAAGTAACAGATCTTTACCTCATGAGTGGAGAAAATGAGTTTTATGTAAAAGTAAAGGATAAGACAATGAGGCAGATTGCAGATTTCGTTGGATCACGACTTGCACCTGTTGAAGGGGTTCAAAGAACCATTACATGCTTTATATTGAAAAAATACAAAGTAGATGGCATTAATCTTGAATTTGAAAAAGAAAAAGATGAAAGAATACAAATAAGTTAAGATCAAAACCTGTAAAAATATGCAGGTTTTTTTTATGGTGAAAGGAAGAGAAGGCCCCCAAGCAAAAAGAGCGATAAATAAAGGGGGAAAAGGATAAGACAGGAAGGAGGGGAGTCAAAACTAAGGAAAGAGAAAAGGGAAAGAGAAAAAAGATGAAACCGCTAACATA
>CAKVIS010000011.1 GCA_934754415.1 uncultured Bulleidia sp. | reverse complement strand
TACATAGACTACTATCCTTAGCTTTAGTATATTTTGTTAATTCTCAATGATCATCAGTGCTTAACTTAATGACATTGAAAACTTTCACTTCTTTTTTTCTTGTGTTTTCTGAAAATTAGCTGTACCATCTTACACCATAAAGGAGGTGGACGGATGCTCACATTTCTACAGGATGAGAAATTATCTTTGGCAAAGTATGCTAAAGAAACATGGAAAGTCATGCAGGGAAAGTTTGCATTGACAGAAATCCACAGTCTTTTATATACAGTGGAAATACGCAAGGACAATGTCAGTATCTATCAGGCTGACAAAAATGAATCACCTGTGATTTTACCTACGGTGCAATTCAAAGCTATGCTGGAGATGTTCAGATACTAGGGTGAAAGCTCTGGTTCTTTTTTTTAATATATGTGTTAAAATTTCTTCGAGGTTTTTATATGGATAAGATGTACGAAAAGAAAGTGACAATTCGAGAAATCCAGGAATTCTTTAAATTTGAAAGATTGACTGGAGATGACAGTTCCCTTGACAGATGGACGGTTGTACCGGATGTAAACCGCCCTGGTTTTGAATTGTGCGGATTCTATAAAAGAAGTGATCCAAGACGTATCATTGTCATTGGAAATAAAGAGTCTGAATTTATTCGTACGATGACACCAAATGAACAAAGAGCACGATTTCCGATGTTAACAGATGGATTAACACCAATGATCGTGATTACTAAAAATAACGAATTACCTCCTATTCTGAAGGAGCTTGCGGATGCTCAGAATTTCCCTGTCATGCGTACAGAAATGGAAACGTATCGACTGGTGACAGACCTGATTACTTTTCTGGATGAGAAACTTGCACCGGAAGATACTATATCCGGCACTCTGATGAGCATTTACGGTAAAGGTGTACTTCTGACAGGAGAAAGTGGGATGGGTAAAAGTGAAACTGCCCTGGAACTGATTCGTGATAAGCAGGTATTGATTTCAGATGACAGAGTAGATGTGGCACATATCCACAACAAGATATGGGGACATTCCCCTGCAATTATCAAAGGGTTACTGGAAATCAGGGGTATCGGTATTATCGATGTGGAAAAGATGTTTGGTGCCAGTGCTTTAGGTAACAGGAGCCAGATAGATCTTGTCATCAAGCTGGTACATTACAATGAAGAATTTGAAAGTAATCGTCTGGGTGATGAAACTGTACATTACACTAAGATTCTGGATGTATTATTACCAACGATGATTATCCCTGTGGGTGCAGGCAGAAATATGGCTATATTAATCGAATCTGCAGTTACAAACTTCTCCTTACAGCAGGAAGGGTTTTCTTCCACAAAGCTGATTAAAGACAGATTTAACATGTATGTGGGGAAGGGGGTATAACATAGAATGTTTTCAACTATAGAAATTCGCTGGGAATCCCTGAGTGTGCTGGTAGCAGCTGCACTTGTCTATATATTTTTCAGAAAAGATATGAAGGAGAACGGGTATATTGCCATGATAGCAGAAGAGATGTTTCTGGGAATGGTGATATGCGGTGTGCTTGGAGCACGTTTTTCCTGGTATCTTATTAATGGATTTCGGAATATTCTGCATTTCTTTTTATTCTTTGACGATGGTTTCGAATTACTTGGAGGAGTGATATCCATCATAGTGTTCGTGTTTATATATATTCGACTGAATTACATGTCTTTCAGAAGAACACTGGATTGTATCCTGCCACATTTATTGCTGGCACTGGGTATTGGCTATCTTCCATTTGGCCTTAAGGACAGCAGGATTTTCCTGGTCAGTGGTGTGGCAATTCTTGGGTATCTTCTTTTGGAGATACTTGGAAAAAGACTGTTCCATGACAGACACAGAGGAGACAGAGCTTCACTTGCATTATTGTGGCTGGGGCTTTCCTGGTTCTTTATCAATGTGGCATTATATGGAAGAAGTAATATTCATCCGGTCAGTGGATGGACAGGTGTGGGGATTTCTGTTGTAGCTTTGATCTTCTATATCTGTAACAGAATATTTCCGATTCATCGTAAACCTCTGGTTCTGTTTGACTTTGACGGTACGCTGATGGATACCAAAGCCATGGTAGATGAATCCTACAGATATTTATTTGATAAATATGGTAATCTGGATGATTTTGATGATCAGACAAAACTGGAAGTGTTTGGTGCAGAAGATAAGGAAGCCATTGCACAGTTATTCAGCAATCAGAATACAACGGAACTGACAACAGAATTCAGAAGTTTCCAGGAAAACCTTCCGGCACTGGGATTAGTCAATCTGATGCCCCATGCACTGGAAATACTGATGTGGTTAAAGAAACATGGATATGTGGTAGGTGTAGTTACGACAAGACCTACGGATAACTGCAGAATGTGGCTGGAAGAATTTGATATTGAAGAATATGTAGATATGGTCATGGGGGCGGAAGTGTATAAAAACAAGAAACCTGCACCTGATGCATTACGCAGAATATGTCATGAATTAAAGATGGGACATGATTATTGTGTATACATTGGAGATCATGCAAGGGATGTACGTATGGCAAGAAGAGCCTGCGTATATGCCATAGGATATGCCACAAGCAAACAGGCGTATGCAAGACTTGAAAAAGCACAGCCAAATGAAATTATAGATGACCTTCTGCAGCTCAGAGACAGTTTAAAGAAAGATAATCATAACTGGACATATAACCAGTTATAAGGGAGAGGATTATGACAAAGGAAGAATTTGAAACGATTATACTTTTTAAGAAAAATGAGTTTCATACCAGCGGATGGAATGCGCTGGATATCAATGCCGGTACTTTGGTAGAACTGGATGGGGACAGCAAGGAGGATATTGTTGCTGCAGTAGATGCCATGAGGGCATGTATGCTGGAAGGTGACTGCTATCTGAACGATCCTGGAAAAGAAAACAGGTACAAGCCTGAACTGACAGTGAGATATTATTGCGATAATCTGTCAGATGACAGAAGGAAGTACATGGATCTGCATGGAAATAACTAAGAGGGATAAGCTGACAAAGGCTTGTCCTTTCTTTTTGTAAAAAGAGCTCTTTGCATGAGCAGGATATGTTTTGTATTTTGCGGCACACCCGTTTCCGTTGTTGTGCTAGAATGTAGATGGTGACGTGCTTATGGAAAATATGAAAAAGAAAAAAATTATACTGATTTCAGGTATGAGTGGTGCCGGTAAATCTACTGCCGCAAGAGTACTGGAAGATATGGGATATTATATTATTGAAAACTTCCCGTTTCAGTTATTGCCGGCATTTGTAGATATGGTGGAAACTTCCTCAGACCCGAGATATGACTATATCGGTGTATGTACCAGTGCAGAGGATTTCCCTGCATTTTTAACAGGATTAAAAGGAAGGAATATGGATATTCAGGTGTTGTTCCTGGACGCAAGTGATTCTGTCATCCTGCATAGATACAAGAGTACAAGAAGAACACATCCTCTTTTACTCAGCAATCAGTGCAATACACTGGATGAAGCTATCAATGTGGAAAGACAGATGTTCACAAGGAACAGTAACAGCTATTTTATTACCATTGATACTTCATTCCTGAATGAAAAAGACTTTAAGAAGAAACTGGAAAAGTACTTTGCAAAAAGTGCTGTTCCGTCTTTTTCCGTGTCTTTTGAGTCTTTTGGATATAAATATGGTGTACCGTTAGATGCGGACCTGATGATTGATGTGCGTTTTTTACCTAATCCTTTCTGGGAAAAGGAATTGAGACCATATTCCGGCAATGATGAATGTGTGTATACATATGTTATGGAAAAGGAAGAGACACAAGAATTTGTAAGACGTCTTCTGTCCTTTCTGGATTATGCTTTTGAACAGTATCAGAAAGAGGGAAAGAATCACTTTACTGTAGCCATTGGCTGTACGGGTGGTCAGCATCGTTCGGTCACTATCACAAATTTCCTGTACGACCATTATCGTACAAAGTACAACTCCTATAAGGAACACCGAGATGAAAAGGAATGGATAACATGTTAAAAGAGAAAAGAATTGTTGTTATCGGCGGAGGGCATGGACAGGCTCAGATCTGCAGAGGCATCAAGAATATACCCAATACCCATATCAGTGCGATTGTGACTGTGGCAGATGACGGTGGCAGTACCGGAAGATTACGCAGACAGTTTAATATTCCTGCCATGGGAGATATACGTAATGTCATGATTGCGCTGGCTTCGCAGGAAACGTTATTTTCTTCATTGATGGATTACAGATTTGATGATCCAAGTGGTAAGGAAAAAGATGTGGCCGGGCATAATCTTGGGAATCTGATTCTTACTGCATTAACAGATCAGAGCGGATCTTTCTTTGAAGCAGTCAAGATGCTGGATGATGTCTTAAATGTCAAAGGAGAGATTATTCCTGCTACCACACAGGTAATTACTCTGTTTGCAAGAATGCATGATGGAGTCATTGTAAAGGGGGAAGAAAACATTCCTCATCTGGATAACAAGATTACCAGAGTGTTTTATGAAGAAGAAGTACATGCAACACCAGATGCCATCAGAGCTATCACTGAGGCAGATCTGATTATCTATGGTATCGGGTCAGTGTATACAAGTATTCTTCCTAATGTCATTATCCCAGAGATATCCGATGCCTTACAGGATACCAGGGCAAGAAAGGTGTATTTCTGTAATGCCATGACACAGCCTGGAGAAACAGACGGGTATTCCGTGGAAGACCATGTCAGAGCCTTGATTCAGCATGGTGCCATGGTGGATGAAGTGCTTGTGGCAAGTGATGCATTACCTTTGGAAAATGTGGAAAGATATAAGGCACAGGGATCCACACCTGTATTTTTATCTCAGGATGAACATGAATATACCGTATTGCGCAAAGAACTGTTAACCTTTGAAAATGGGCAGATTAAACATGATGCGCAAAAGATTCATACTGCAGTCACTGAACTGCTGGAGGATCTGTAATGTCTTTTTCTTCTGATGTTAAAAATGAAGCTGCGCAGATAGAGCTGGTAAAAAATGAAGGACGTGCGGAACTGTCTGCTTTGATACAGATGTGTTCTTCTTTATCTTTATCTAACAGAGGTATGACCATTAAGGTACAGGTGGAAAATGCAGCAGTGGCAAGAACAGTCTGCAGACTTGTCAAAGACAGGTATAATGCAGAAATCTCTCTGTCTGTAAAAAGAAGAATGAATCTTAAAAAGAATCTGATTTATGGTATCCGTATCATGACAGGAGCCCCTGTCATTCTTACAGACCTGGGGCTTTACAGCAGCAGAGGATTGCTGGAAGTACCTTTACATAAGATCGTGTCCAATGATTCTCAGGCAAGAGCCTATCTTTGCGGTGCTTTTCTTGCAGGAGGATCGATTAATCCACCTGAGAAAACAAATTATCACCTGGAAATCACTGCCAATAATGATAAACAGGCAGAATTATTACAGGAACTGTTAGAAAGATTTGACATACATGCCAAGACAATCGAAAGGCGTGGAAAACAGATTGTGTATGTGAAGGCAGCAGAAAAAATTGCAGACTTTTTACGTATTATAGGGGCTAATGAAGCAGTATTGAAGTTTGAAAATATACGTATTTCCAGAGATTTTACCAACTCTCTTACAAGATTGAACAACTGTGATGTGGCAAATGAAGTCAAGACACAGAATGCCGCAAAGAATCAGCTGGAGGATATCCATGTATTACAAAGTACGTACGGATTAGACAGGCTGGATGAGAAACTGCAGGATGTGGCAAAGCTAAGACTGCAATATCCTGAGGCTTCTTTGAATGAACTGTGTGTTGCCTATGAAGAAATGACCGGTATTTCCGTAAGTAAATCCGGTATGAAACATCGTTTTGTAAGATTGCATGAACTTGCGGAAAAAAGGAGAAAAGTATGAATGTGCCATCACTTATAAAGGGTATCATTGCCTGTGTCTGTATTGTGGCATTTGTGGCAATCTTTCTGCCGTTTATTATCATTCCTGTACTTGTATTATTGGCATATGCCATTATTTCCTATTTCAGGACCAGACATCTGATGAAGGGTACACAGGAAATGGCAGAAAAGATTCAGAAACAGGAAGAAAAGAATATCATAGATGCGGAATATGAAGTAAAGGAGGAATATAAGGAATGATCTTATTAGCTAAAGAAGAACAGAAAGCTGAAATCAGAGACTTGTGGGAAACCTGTTTTCCTAAAGAAGATCCTGCATATATTGACCATTACTTCAAAAATATATGGACTCCAAGATCCTGTTATGTGGATATGGAGGACGGAAGAGTTGTTTCGTCCATCTGCAGAAATCCTCATGATATTCTGTTTAATGAAAAAGTGCTCAGAATCAGTATGTTAACAGGGATGGCTACCTTACCAGAATACAGAAATCAGGGAAGAATGCATGCCATGATGGATCTTGTGGTGGATGCCTGCAGTCACAGTGAACTGATGACATGTATCTGTACAGACAGACCGGAGATGTATGAACCTTTTGGATTCAGAACTGGGTTTGAAAGAACAGCGTATATGATTCAAAGACCGGATCTGAAACGTATTCCGCCATTAGGTACAGCCTATGAGGTGAAACCTCTGGATATGTTAAAGGTATACAGTGCCTATATACGCAGATTTAATGGGTTTTATACAAGAAATCTGGAATATTTTATTAATTATAAACGTCAGATATTATCGCAGGGTGGTAAGTTTATTGCGTACTTCAATGCACAGGACAGAATATGTGGATATGCGGCATATATATTAAATGGATCTGATCTGTATATAGATGAACTTGTCTATCTGGATTCTGTTGCTTTAAGTAAGATCCTTAACGGATGCCTTCAGGAAAGACCGAGAGTACATTTCCATGTGTCAGTTGCTGAGGATTTAAGAGTAGTATTTCCTCGTGCACAAATCAGACCGTACATCGGTACAATGGTCAGAATCAATGACTATGAGCTGTTTGGAAAACTGTTTAAGACAAGATGCCATACAGTAGATGAAGCACTGTCTATTTCCAATAAACCACTAAATCAGAATGAAGTTTATTAAAGCGTTTGCAGAAGCGTAAAAGTGATGAAATTCAAAGTAAACTAAAGTTTTCACAATTGACTATGGAACCTCATGAACTTATAATTTAATAGCAACATAAGGAGGAATTTGTAAAAATGGCAGTAAAAGTTGCAATTAATGGTTTTGGCCGTATCGGCCGCCTTGCTTTCAGACAGATGTTCGGTGCTGAAGGTTATGAAGTAGTCGCTATCAATGACTTAACAAGTCCAAAAATGTTAGCTCACCTTCTCAAATATGACTCAACTCAGGGTACATATGAAAAGGCTAGCACAGTTTCTGCTGGCGAAGATTCCATCACAGTTGATGGAAAAGAAATCAAGATCTATGCATTCCCAGATGCTAATAATTGTCCTTGGGGAGAATTAGATGTAGATGTAGTATTAGAATGCTCTGGTTTCTATACATCTAAAGCAAAAGCACAGGCTCATATCAATGCAGGTGCTAAGAAAGTTGTTATTTCCGCTCCAGCTGGAAACGACCTTCCAACAATCGTTTATAATGTTAACCATGAAACATTAAAGCCAGAAGATAACATTATCTCTGCAGCTTCTTGTACAACAAACTGCTTGGCTCCAATGGCTAATACTTTAAACAAGTATGCTCCAATCCAGTCCGGCATCATGGTAACAATTCACGCTTACACAGGTGACCAGATGACACTTGATGGACCTCAGAGAAAAGGTGATCTGAGAAGATCTCGTGCAGCTGCTGTTAACATCGTTCCTAACAGCACAGGTGCAGCTAAGGCTATCGGTTTAGTTATTCCTGAATTAAATGGTAAACTGATCGGTTCCGCTCAGCGTGTTCCAACTCCTACAGGATCCACAACAATCTTAACAGCTGTTGTTAAGGGCGAAAATGTTACAAAAGAAGGCATTAACGAAGCTATGAAAGCTGCTGCTAACGAATCCTTCGGTTATAACACAGACGAAATCGTATCTTCCGATATCGTTGGTATGAGATTTGGTTCCTTATTTGATGCTACACAGACAATGGTAGCTGAAATCGGTGAAGGACTATATGAAGTACAGGTAGTTTCCTGGTATGATAACGAAAACTCCTATACATCTCAGATGGTTCGTACAATCAAATACTTCGCTAACGTTAAGTAATTAAGATTTGTCGATCAGACAGAGGCTCAGGCTTCTGTCTTTTTATTTTTGTTTTTGAGAAACCCCTTACATATATACACAGATATGGAAATGTGGTATTTGCAGGATTTGTGACAAAAACGTGAAAATAAAGTAATTTTTAGTCCTGCAAAGGTGTGCATTGAGTTGAAATAGCGGACTCTTCCTTATAAAATAGTTAAACAGGAGGGTCAAAATGAACAAACTTCCAGGAAAATTATCTCTATTACGTAAGAGTACAGGATTACCTCAGACAGAAATAGCTGCAAGGTTACAGATTCCTGTTAATGAGTATATGAATTGGGAAAACGGGAACAGTATTCCAAGTATTGACCAGAGCAAAAAATTAGCAGAGTTCTTCCATGTAGAACTCGCTGCACTTTTAGATAACACCATGTCCTTTGTGGCACCTGCCGCACAGGAATCACCAATGGATGCCAGTGTGGAAATTCCATTTGCTGCGAATGGTGGTATCAATGCCACACAGCCTTTGTCCTCCACTTTACAGTTACCTGCACAGAATGATGCTGCAGAAGAAGTTGGAGGTTCTACAAGAGTGATGGATACCAGCACTTTTACAAGTATGTCCAATGCGGCACAGACTGCAGATACTTATGACGATGATGAAGAGGAGGAACAGGAAAACACAGGTACAACAAAGAAAGTTAATCGTACCTCTGCTCCTAAAAACAGTAAAAAACCTCTTCTTAAGAATAAGACAAATATGATTATTATCGCTTCCTGTCTGATTGCAGCAGTGATTCTTGCGGTAGTTCTGTTACTGACAAGAGGTGGCTCCAAGTCCGGTTCTTTGAGTAAATCCAATGTAAACAGACTGGTACTGACAGATAAGTATTCTCTATATATAGGAGACAGCAGTATTCAGGCAAGAGGAGAAACACCTTCTTCCATTACTAATCTGAACAATTCTATTCAGGTATCTGCCTACAGTGATTTTGCCGGTGGCTTGAAGAGTGATGGTACAGTGGTGACAACAGATAAAGATCTTGATCTGAGTGATTTTAAAGATATTACCAATATTGCAGTAGGGCAGAGTCATATTGCCGGTGTGAAAAAAGATGGCACAGTCGTATGTACAGGTTCTGAAAATGCATGCAAGGTAAGTGAATGGCAGAATATCAAAGCTGTGTATGCAGGAAATGATATTACTATCGGTCTTAAGGAAGATGGTTCCTTTGTAAGCAGTGGAGGTGTCTCCATTCCTACAGATGTGAAAGGTGTAACTGGTGTCAGTATTGCCAATAATGCAGTGTACTATGTGAATAAGAATGGTACAGTGTCTTCTATTTCCTTAAACGGAGGATCTGCATTGGCAACCAATTCCCTTTCCAATGTGACAATGGTTTCTGCAGGGGACAGTATTCTTGCAGGACTAAAGAAAGATGGTACAGTAACTGTAGTCAGTGATTCAGATGATGTAAAGACAACTGTCAGTTCCTGGAAAAATGTACAGTTTATTGCGGCTAAGGGTAATACATTGATTGCAATTACCAAAAACGGGAAGATGTATGGCGTTGGAGACAACAGCTATAACCAGTACGAAAATACAGCAAAAGAGGAAGAAAAAGAAGATTCCAAACAGCTGTCTTCCGTTAAGAATATTCAGTTCGAAGTGACTACAGAAAGTCTGAAGATTTCCTGGGATAAGGTAGAACATGCCGATTCCTATGAAGTTATCTTTAACGGAGGTACTCCAAGTCTTGTGAAAGAAACTTCCATGACAGTCGGTGTATCTGATCTGAAAGATGGAGAAAGTTATTCTGTTTCCATTACTGCCAAAACAAGTGATGAAAAGAAATACAAGGACAGTGATCCTACAACCACTACCTATCAGTACAATGCCAAAACAACACAGCTTGTACAGCCTTCAGGCCTGAATACAACTGTGGATTCCGGAGGATCCTGGACAATCAGCTGGAACTCTGTGGAAAATGCAAGTTATTATATCATCACCTTAAATGGAGAACAGGTAGACAGAATCGGTGGTACAAGTTATACCATTTCCAAGGATGCACTCATCAACAATATGAACTATACCGTTGGTGTCAGAGCAGGAAGTGATGATTCCAAGTATTCTGAAAGTGGAGAAACACAGGTAAGCACAGTCTACAGTGCTCCATCTCAGAAGTTACAGGTAACTGTACACTTTGTGGATGCGGACAGTGGTGAAGCTATTTCTGATGGTGCTTCCTACACAACAACTCTTGATGAAGGCACCTATACAGGTGAAGAGCTTGCACAGGGACATCTGAGTGGATATACAGTTGTTGAAGGACAGTCTTTCACTATCGGTGCTGATGACAATTCCAGTTTCAATATCACTGTGAATGTGCGCCCAAACAGTAATTAACAGGAGACAGTACAATGGATAAAGTGTGGTATTACATGAAAACAGACCGTTCCAAGTATGGTCCTTATACAGACAGAGAATTAGCCAATCTGATTTCCAAGGGTATCGTTACAGAAAAAGATTATATCTGGATGCCGGATCTTGCTTCATGGCTGAAAGTGGGAAAAAGTATTTATTCTTTCTACATTCATGAAGAAAGCGAATTTGAAAATGATTTTAATATCTGACAAAAGAAGCCAAGTGGCTTCTTTTGTTTTACCTCAGAAACCGTGTATACTATGCGATGAAAGAGTGAGGTAGTACAAATCATGAAGTTATACATGGTGGATCAGGAAAATGTGGGTGGTAGTGGAATACATGGCATGAGTTCCTTACGTAGTGAAGACAGGGTGATTATATTCTGTAATCATATTATGAAATCTGTACCGTTTGCCACACATATTGAGATAGTGAACTGTAAAGCACAGGTGGAATATAAAGTGATTGAAAGATGTGGTCCGAATTATCTGGACTTTCAGCTTGTGACGTATCTGGGATATCTGATTGCTCAGACACACTATGAAGAAATCATTATTGTTTCAAAGGATAAAGGGTATGAAGCAGTGGTGGATTTCTGGAGAGATAAGGGATTAAAGATACACAGACAGTCCAATATAAAAGTGGAAGAATCCAGACCAAAACAAAAACAGAGTATACCAGGTAAAGCTGATACAAAGGCACTGAAGGCATTGCTGAAAGAAAAAGTAAAACTGACACCTGCAGAGTATAAAAAAGTATATGCAGTTTTTCAGGAAAGCAGTGAAAAGATGGGATTTCATGAAAGACTGTGTCGTGAACTGGGACAGGATAACGGGGATAAGGTATATAAAGCCTTAAGACAGGCATTTGCGCAATCGTTGCCTGAAAGAAAGAAATAAGCTATAATGCATTTTGTAAACCGATGATAGAAACAAGTATCTGCAAGACAGAAATGATAGAGAAGGCTGTATGGTGAAAATGCCGCATGGAATCTTACAGAGAATGCATTCCTGAGGGTAGATCCGACAGGTAGGATCTGACGTTAAGCTACGCGTTAAGTGGAAAGAGTGTAATAGAAAAGTGGAACCACGTTAAGCGTCTTTTTGATAAGACGCTTTTATTTTCAGAGGAGGGAACAGACCATGATGAAACTCTATAATAGCCGTACATTACAAATTGAAGAATTCAAGCCGATTCATGAAGGACATGTGGATATGTATGTATGCGGACCTACAGTCTATAACTATGCGCATATCGGTAATGCACGTCCGATGATTGTCTTTGATGTTTTAAAAAGAGTTCTTGAAGCAAAAGGATATACAGTTACCTATGTAAGTAACTTTACAGATGTGGATGATAAGATTATCAATAAAGCTATTCAGGAAAATACTACAGAACAGGTAATTGCTCAAAGATATATTGATGCGTATACACAGGTAAGAAAAGATCTGAATACAGAGTTGCCGGATATTACTCCAAGAGTCACACAGACAATGGATCAGATTATTGATTTTATTGATCAGCTTGTAAAGAACGGAAGTGCATATGAAGCAGATGGCGATGTGTACTTTGATGTGAGCAGTGTGCCTACGTATGGTGAAATCTCTCATCAGAAACTGGAACAGCTGGAAGCAGGTGCCAGTGAAAGAGTAGAGGAAACAGGTAAAGGCAAGAAGAATCCGTATGACTTTGCGTTATGGAAGAAGACAGATAAGGGTATTAAGTGGAATTCTCCATGGGGTGAAGGAAGACCTGGATGGCATACAGAATGTGTTGTGATGATTAACAACAACATGGGTGAAATGATTGATATTCACGGTGGTGGAATGGATTTGAAATTCCCTCATCATGAAAATGAAGTAGCACAGCAGGAAGCACTACATCATAACTGCCTTGCCAATTACTGGGTACATAATGCCATGGTGAATATTGATGGTCAGAAGATGTCCAAATCTTTAGGAAATACTTTATGGGCTAAAGATGTTGTGGAAAAGCTTGGAACAAATCTGACAAGATGGCTGGTATCTTCCGTACATTACAGAAAAGAACTGAATTTTTCTGAAGAAACCATTGAAACTGCACGTAAGGAACTTGAGAAGGTATTAAATCCTCTGAAACAGGTATCTATTAAAGAACAGCTTGCAGGTTTTGTGTCAGATGGTACTTACGATGAAGAAAGTTACAATGCTTTCCTGGACTGCATGTGCGATGATATGAATACACCTAATGCGTATGCTGTTATCTTTGATACGGTGAAAAAGATTAATCAGGGTGTAAGAGTCAAAGAAATTGACTTTAGTACGGTGGATAAATATGTAAACAGTGTGGAAAAAATGTTGAAAGTGTTAGGCATTACAGTGGATATTCCTCAGTTGAGCGAAGAAGATAAAGAATTGTTTCATGCATGGAATACTGCAAAGAAGGAAAAGAATTTCGATGAAGCAGATAAAGCAAGAAATGCTTTGATGCAGAAGGGGTTACTATAATGGATCCTAAGGCTTGTTCCGGAAGAACACTGGCTTTTCTTGGAGATGCCGTATGGTCATTGTGTGTAAGGGAATATTTACTGGAAAGCGGTGAAGGAAAAGGTAAAACACTGCAGAAAAAGAGTATTGCCTATGTCAGTGCCAAAGCACAGAGCAGATTTTACGGATATTTACACGAAGAAGGATTTTTTACACCGGAAGAAGAGGATGTGTATCATCGTGGCAGAAATGCACACAGTACAAGCAGTCCTAAAAATACTGATGTGCAGATATACCGTATGTCTACAGGCTTTGAAGCAATATTAGGGGCTTTGTGGCTTGAAGGAAAACAAGACAGAATCAGAGAAATGTGGGACAGAGTCAGAACCATGGAGGAGAAGTAATATGGCAGAATATGTGTACGGGAAAAACGTTGTAAAACAGATCTTACAGGATTCTTCCAGAGCCAAAGTGCTGTATCTTTCTTCCAGAGATAAACAGATAGAAGATCTTGCAAGTAAAAGAGGTGTTCCTGTTCGTCTTGTGGATAAAAAGACGATTCAAAAACTGGCAAAGGGAGCGACAAATCATCAGGGTGTCATTGCAGAGATTGCCCCATATCAGACGTATTCCGTAAAAGAAATCGTCAATGCAATTCCTGAAGGGAAAAAGGGATTATTGATTATGCTGGATGAGCTCAGTGATCCGCATAATCTTGGAGCAATCCTCAGAACTGCAGATGCAGTAGGAGCAGATGGAGTGATTTTCAAAAAGACAAATGCGGTAGGTTTAACCCCAACTGTTGCCAAGGTATCTGTAGGAGCTATTGATACTGTGAAATGTGCCAGTGTTACCAACCTGAGCAGAACCTGTGAAGAGTTAAAAGAACAGGGATGGTGGATCATTGGTGCAGATATGGATGGAGTGGATTATCGCTCATTGGACTATGACATGAACGTAGTGCTTATCATAGGCAATGAAGGAAAAGGTATGTCACGACTTCTTGAAAAGCAATGTGATTATATTGTCTCCTTACCGATGGTGGGGAAAATATCCAGTCTGAATGCCTCTGTCAGTGCGGGTGTACTGATGTATGAAATCTTTAACAAACGTTTTCCTCTGAAGTGAGAGGAAAAGAAAATGGAAAATCTGGACGAAGTATATTACATGTACAGAATGCATGATGCCTATGCGCAGAAGAAACTGATAGGTATGATGCAAACTATGGTCAAAACATATGTATTTGATCTCTATCAAAGAAAAGCAATTCCTACAGGTGACTGGGAAGATGCAGTTGCGGTAGGCATATGTGGTGTGCAGAAAGGTCTGGAGGAGTACAGATATGATAAAGGGTGTACGTTAATAACGTATTGCCTGTTGCTGGCAAAAAGGATGATTAACAATGAAATCCGTGCACAGTTTGCAGTGAAAAGAAAGATAGATCGCTGCAAGGTTTCACTGGATGTTGTTGCGGAAAACAGCACGCCTGTATTGTACGGAAAACTTCCAGGTGCAAAAGGAATGGAATGTCCGGAATACTATGTGCGGTATTCTTTATCGCTGGATGAGGTAAGGAAGTGTGTGAAGAAATTTACACCAATTCAAAAAGAAGTATTACGTTGCTGTATGGATAATTACACTGCAGAAGAAACCTGTACAGAACTGGGAATCAGCAGAGCTGTGTATTCCAGAGCACTTACCATAGTCAGAATGAAGGTAAAAAAGAGCTTATATGCATAACTCGATTGACGGGAAAACATCTTTTGTATAGAATAAATACGCACTTAAAGGAGTTTTTGTTATGACTAAAGACGACAAGATCATCCTTGCTTGTGAAGTTTGTCTGAGTAATAACTACACAACAAACAGATCAAAGAACAGTAAAGGAAAAAGATTGGAGTTAATGAAATTCTGCCCAAAGTGTGGCAGAAAGACACTCCATAAAGAAACAAAGTAGGAGGTTTCTCATGACAGCAGAAAAGAAACAGCCAAAGAAAGAAAAGAAACAGAAGGACCATTGGTTTACATTACGTGGTATCCGTAAGGAAATCAAACGTGTTATATGGCCTAAGTGGAAGACAACAGATAAGGGACCTGGTATTATCCGCGTAACCTGTCAGGTGGTTTTATTTACAGGTTTCTTTGCATTATTCTTTGTCTTATGTAATTTCGCAATTACGTATTTATTAAAGTTTATTGGAATTGGAGTATAAAACATGGTAGATGAAAATCAGAAAGAAAAAGGAAAACAGGCTATAGATGATCAGCATACTAAACGCTGGTATGTAGTCAACACATATGCCGGACACGAAAACAAGGTAAAAGAAAACCTGGAAAAACGTGTTGAGACTATGGGTATTCAGGATTGTCTTTTCCGTGTTGTTATTGCTGAAGAACCTGAGATCGAAATCAAGGGTAATAAACAGGTTGAAAAGATGCATAACTTATTCCCTGGATATGTCTTCGTTGAAATGATGATGACAGATGAAGCATGGTATGTTGTGCGTAATACACCTGGTGTTACAGGATTTATCGGATCTTCCGGTGGTGGTGCAAAACCATTCCCGGTTGCGCCTGATGAAATGGAATCCATTCTGCGCAGAGTTGGTCAGTCTGATAAGAGAATTGAAGTCAGCTTTGCAGTTGGTGACAAGGTGCGTATTCTTTCCGGTCCTTTTGGAAGCAAGGAAGGGACAGTTATCTCTATGAACGATCAGACACAGAGTGCAAGTGTTCTTATCAATTTGTTCTCCAGAGAAACACCAATGGATATCGCATATTCTAATATTGAAAAGATTGAAGAAGAATAAGGGGTATACTCTTATTCTTTTTTTGAATTACAGGTTGACAGAGACATTATTGCAGGATAATATAAACAAGCACGTTTACGTGCGATTTTAAGCATGCGTGGGAGGGTGATTGCAAACATCCGCAGTAACCACTGCATGTGGAAACTCAAAGAATAAGGAGGAAAGCCACATGGCAAAGAAAATTGCAAAAATTTCTAAATTGCAGTTCGCAGCAGGCGGAGCTAAACCAGGTCCAGCTTTAGCTGCAGCAGGCATCAATATGCCTAAATTCTGTACAGAATTCAACGACAAAACTAAGGACAGAAAGGGTGATATCGTTCCAGTTATCATCACAGCTTATGAAGATAAGTCTTTCGACTTCGTTTTAAAGACAACTCCAGCAGCAGTTCTGTTATTGAAAGCTGCAGGTGTTTCCAAGGGTTCTGGTACACCAAAGACTGTTAAAGCAGGTAAGATTACAAAAGATCAGTTAAGAGAAATCGCTGAATATAAGATGCCTGATTTAAATGCTAACGATGTTGAAGCAGCTATGAAGATCGTAGCTGGTACAGCTCGTAACATGGGTATCACAGTAGAAGGAATGGAGGACTAATTTCATGGCAGGTAAGAAGTATAAAGCAGCATTAGCTATGGTAGATTCTTCCAAAGCTTATACATATCAGGAAGCTGTTGCATTAGCAAAGAAAACAACAACAACTAAATTTGATTCTTCTGTAGAAGTTAGCTTCTGCTTAAACGTTGACCCTCGTCAGGCTGACCAGAACATCCGTGGTGCTATGGTTCTTCCTAACGGAACAGGTAAGACACAGAGAGTGTTAGTAGTTACTCAGGGTGCTAAGGCTGATGAAGCTAAGGCAGCTGGTGCTGACATTGTCGGTGCTGCTGATGTCATCGAACAGATCCAGCATGGCTGGATGGACTTCGATATCATCGTTGCTACACCAGATATGATGGGTCAGTTAGGCCGTTTAGGTAAGATCTTAGGTCCTCGTGGTTTAATGCCAAACCCTAAGACAGGTACAGTAACAATGAACGTTACTCAGGCTATTGAAGAAATCAAGAAAGGTAAAGTTGAATACCGTGTTGACAAAGATGGTAACGTTAATGCCATGATCGGTAAAGTTTCCTTTACTGATGAAGCTTTAGCTGAAAACTACAAAGCTCTGTTTGACCAGCTTGTAAAAGTTAAGCCATCTACAGTTAAGGGTGCATATATCAAGAACATCACTGTTTCTACAACAATGGGTCCTGGTATCAAAGTATCTTTAGACTAATTGGTAATCTTGAAAGATGTCAGAATATGGCATCTTTTTTTGTTATAATCTTGATTGTAAATTTGTGAGGTATATATGAATCTGTCTGTTGGTTTTATGAGTAGTGTGCTTGGAGGAATTGGTGTAATAGCCTATCTTGTAGCACCGTTTCTTGAAGAAAATAAGAAAGCTTTTTATGCAAGATTGTTGTCTCAGATGTTTTTTGGACTGATGTTTTTTTACATTGGATGTCTTGCAGGTGTTTCTTATTATGCTTTCCTGTTATTATCCGGACTGTTTCAGAAACAGATAGAACATAATAAGATTGTGTCCATAGTATATGGAAGTATTGCAATGGCTGTCACATTCTTTGTGAATAATACAGGGTATTCCGGTATTGTACTGGCTGTGTCATTATTTTTGATATTCTTACCTATTAATGAGGATACCATGTTAACAACGACATCGTATATTGATGTACTGACATCTCTTGCACTGGCATATTATTCTTTAAATGTGAAAGCATGGGTGTCTTTGGTATTTGCCATCCTCTTATTACTGATTGCTGTGGCTGGTCTTGTGTCCAACATTAAATTATCCAGAGCAGGTGGGTTAAAGGCTGTGGAAAGAGAAGAAATGGAATATCAGAGAAAGAAAGCACAAAATAAAAAGAACAGAAAGATAGGCAGATGATGAAGAACGGTTACAGATGGATATTCTATATTTTAGGTATTTTAATACTGGCATTAGGATTGACGTTGAACACTAAAGCAAATCTTGGAGTATCTCCTATTATTTCTACTGCATATATTACAAGTGGACTTACAGGATTTTCTTTTGGAGAGGTGACTTTTGTATTGTACTGTCTGTTTGTTGTGGCAGAGTTGCTGTTATTAGGGAAAGATTATAAGATTTTATTACAGATACCTTTCAGTATTGTATTCACAAGATTCTTAAATCTTTTTACTGACTGGATTCCTGTAATGCATACTTTACCTTCACAGTTAGGCTTGTTAGCACTGGCTATTATCTGTACAGGTATTGGTGCTGCATTAACAGTAGATATGGAAATTGTACCGAATCCTGGAGATGGAATAGTACATGCCATAGCAAAGAAGATCCATAAAGAGATGGGGTTTACCAAGAATATTTTTGATGCATGCTGTATTTGTATTACTTTATGTGCAGGATTTATTTTCAACAAACCTTTTTATGGTATAGGACTTGGAACAGTACTGGCTATGATTGGAGTAGGAAGAGTGATTGCAGTATTTAATAAACTATTTAAAGATAAATGTCAGATATTGGCAGGAATGAAGGATCAGATGTAAAAATCTGGTTCTTTTCTTTTGGACATAAGAAAAGCACATGTTTATCAGAAACATGTGCTTACCTGATCTTAGTGAGTTTTACCACCAGAAACTTTGATGTCTTCTTCGTTGAGAACAATAGCTTCAATAGCAGCTGTCAGTCCCTTAACGATGTCATCTAAAGACATGCTGGCTGTGTTAGCCTTACCTACAGCCTGAGATGTCATGAATGGAATGTGAATGAATCCACTCTTCTTACCTGGAAATTTGTGTTCACAGATATATCTTACACCGTATAATACATGGTTACATACGAATGTACCTGCAGTGTTGGATACAGAAGCAGGAATACCAGCTTTCTTAACGTTTTCTACCATTGCTTTAATAGGTAAAGCAGAGAAGTAAGCAGCTGGACCATCTGCAAAAATTGGTTCGTCTACAGGAGTGTTGCCTTCATTGTCTTTAATACGGAAGTCATCACAGTTGATGCCGACTCTTTCTACTGTGATGTCTGGTCTTCCACCTGCCTGTCCAATGGAAACAATCACATCAGGATCACATTCCTTAATTGTTTCTTCAATCTTCTGCAGTGATTTATGAGCTACTGTAGGGATTTCAACCTTAACGATTTCTGCGCCTGCAATTGTATCTGGTAATAGCTTAACAGATTCAATAGCCGGGTTAATTGGTTCGCCTCCAAACGGATCAAAACCTGTAACTAAAATTTTCATAAATTTATACCTTCCTTGTCTGAAAATTATAGCATAAAGACTTGTATTTTAAAAATCAGAGGTTATAAAATAGATATGCAGGAACATTGTTAATTTTATGTGAAAAACAATACTCATTTATTGTTGAGGAGTTGGGTTTTAAGAATAATTAGCAATGGTTAAAAATTTATTGCCAAAAATACTAAAAGGTATTGACGGAAAGTCATGGGGCTAAGTCTTGAAAAAGATATGCTCGCCAGATTGCGCTGTAACATATAAGGGTTCCAGTGCTTTTTATTTTCTATAAATGTTTAGATGGAAGAGGGGTAAAACATTATGAGAAAAGGTTTAGTAAAGAAATTTTGGACTTTTATGGTTTCGTTACTGATGATTATTGGTAACATGCAGAGTTTTGTGTTTGCGGAAGGGGAAAGTAAGCTACAGGGGTATGCCAATGTAACTAAAGTGGAATACAAAGATTCCACTGGAGTATGGCATGATATTACTGATACTTCAGGTACTGCAATCAAAAACAACACAGAACTTCGTTTTAATGGAGAGTTTGGCATTTCCAATATTGACCATAAAAATGAAGATGCTACTTTAGACATTGATTTGGGTGCTATCAATGTAACAGTAAATGATTATGCAAGAAGTCTGATTAAACCTGGTAGTGGCTGGACATCTGAATATGAAATCAAGAATAACCATTTAATTATTTATCTGACAGCTAAAGACAGACTGCAAAGTGATATAAAAGGAGATTTTGAAATCAACGGTAAAGTCACGATTACGGATAATACTATTCAAGATGGCCAACCTGTATCTATTAAACTAGATGGTAAAACCATTACTATTACATATGACAATCCTCCGACAACCAGTGTGTTATCCGCTAATAAAATGCTCGAGGGGGGGGTATATAAAGATGCTGATGGTAATTACTATCAAAACTATAAAATCGAATTAAAAGCAGAAGGTGGTAATGTAAGAATCACTTCTTTTAATGATACTTTAGGAAGCAGTTTATCTTATTCCGGTCAGGTTTTTGTTAAAAATGCTGATGGAACCGATTCTACCTATAATTCTATTCAGGAAATTCCTGCAACGGAATTAGCCAAAGACACCACTATGACAATCAGTTATACTGCAAAGCTGAATAAAACTGAGGGTGAACTGTTTAATGATAATTACAACGATGGCACATATTCTAACAAGTTTAATGCTGGCTACACAAACAACAGAGATGAAGAAAAAAATACCGGAGATAGATGGGCTACTGTAACTGTAAGTAAGCCTACAGTAAAAAAATCTGGTGTATATAATTCTGCAACCAACTCTATCATATGGACGATAGAGATTGATATAAACTCTTATAAAGATCTGGTTGATGGGAATGTCCGTTCATTAGCATCCTACTTATCTGAAGCTGGTATTACAGATACTGCAGGTGAAGGTTTGGAAAATGTCGAGTTAAATCCAGGGGATTTTACTGCAGATGGAAATGGAAAGTTTACAGCAACATATAAAACTCCAATTAAAACAGGAGTAGATATTTCTAATGGGAAGACATTTACAAATGATGTGACTGTGAATTTTAAAGACAATTCTGTTTCAGCTCATGGTTCGGCTCCTGTAGACCCAGCAAAAGAATTTGTGAAAAAGACATTTAATACTGTTGATCCTGTAACAGGTATTTTCACCTGGAATGTAAGTGTAAAGTTAGAAAATGGAATGACGGAAGTATCATTGGCTGATGCTCCGGATAACAATACACAGGATCCTAAAGCATATAAGATTCTTTTAGGAAGTACAGTTTTATTTGAAAATGGGCAAATGACGAAAGCTGCTTCAGGAATTATGTCCAGAATTGACCAGTATTACAATGTGGAAATGTTTTTTGAACAGAGTTATGTAAATTCTCATGTTGGTGAAACGTTAGAGTTTACTTATCAAACTAAATTAAGTCAGAGTGGTCTTGAAAATGGCAGAGAATATACAAATACTGCAAAATTGAATTACACATATGGCGGAGATAAAAATTCTCAGTCATCTACTGCGAAATACAAATATGAATCTTTAATCACAAAAAAAGCAACTGGGCAAAATGAAGGGGATAATACGTCAGGTGGTAATGCACTTAAGTATACAATTACTGTCGATTTAAAAGATAATTCTAAGTATCACGCAGGCAGCAAGCTGATAATTAAAGATACTGTGAATAATGGTTTTGTAATTGATCCAAATAATATACAAGTGAGGACATCTACATGGAGCCATCTCTATGAGGATAAACCAGATTCTTATTACGGTGAAGTGACATATGATGCAGATCAACAGGCATTTATAATCACTATTTCTGATGCATTATTCAACTGGAGAGGAGATGGTGTAAAAAAAGAGCTTGAAATCATCTATTATGCGTATCCTTCTGCAGATACACCAACTGATACTACAAGATTAACAATACAGAACAGGGCAGAGGGAACAATTGATGGAAATACTATTGGTACCTCTATAACAAATACCGACTATACATTACCGGAAGTTTTAAAGAAAACAGCAATTCAAAGCAGCCACGATGGAGTTTTCATTTATCCTTTTGTGGATTGGGCTGTAGAAGTAAACCCTGCTGGAATAAAGTTAAATAACGGTCAGTCGATGACAGCTGTTGATACATTAGGGATAAACAGTGTATTGAGTTATGATTTATCAAGTATATCTGTAACAAATTTAAGAACTGGAACACCATTAGAAGCTGGTACATATACCTGGAGCTATGATACTGCAACTAATTCTGTAACATTTACACTTCCAGATGAAATGCCAATAAAAATTGCTTATAAGACCAATATTAATGCGTCTAAAGGCACTGAGTTATATGCAAGAAATGCTAGTAATACTTTTGTTTTATACGGAAGCAACAATGATCAAATTTCCGATAAAACTTATAACATGGGTGGTGAATACAGACCAACTATGGATATATCAGGTTCTTCTGCACAGTTAACCATTACAAAGTATGATGCAGATAATAATCAGAATGTTTTGGCTGGAGCTGAATTCCAGCTTTACAGAGTCAAGTATCAGGATGGTGTAATGCATCGTATGTATACAACGCCTATTGCATTAGATGGACGTACAACGTTTACTACCGGAACAGATGGTAAAGTGGTTATCAAAGGTAGTGCGGCAAATGGGTTAAGACTGGATCAGATTTATGAAGTTGTTGAGACCAAGGCGCCTGAAGGATATAAAGTGGCTCCTAGTACATATATTGTATTTAAAGGAAATGATTTTGCTGAAGTAAAAATGCCTGATGCAGGTTCTAAATATGCAGTACAGATTCAGAACAGCAGTGTGGGATATATAAGTATTGCAGATACAGCAACAACTACACCAAAAGGAACATTAACTGTTGAAAAGACCTTTAAAGGAATTAATGAGTCTCTATATCCGGATTCTGTCAAATTTACAGTAACAAAGGATGATGGTACATATAGCCAGATTGTAGATGCAACCAAAGCAAATGATTATCAGGTTACATTATCTGATCTTGAATTAGGAACGTATACTGTACAGGAAATTGTTGACCCTGCTAATGCAAAGGTTGAAGGTTATACATTTAGTATTGCATATGCAGTAGGAAAAGAAAGTACTCAAGAAGTTACCTTTACAGGTGCATCACAGCAGACTGTTTCTGTAACAAACACTTACAAGAGTGAAACTACAGAGATTCCTGTAAGAAAGGAATGGAGTGACTCTGAAACAGAACATTCAGGTGTACAGGTTGCTTTGATGAACGGTAATGCAACAGTAGCAACCTTAACTTTGAATAAAGATAATGCATGGACAGGAACATTTACAAATCTTCCTAAGAAAGATGCAAATGGAAATGACATTACGTACACAGTGAAAGAAGTTACTGAAGTGGCAGGATATACTCCATCCTATACTAAAGATAGTGATGGTACATGGGTTGTTACAAATACCAAAGAAGAACATCCGACAAGCAGTCTCACATTTACAAAGAAATTTGCCGGAGCAACTATCAGTGCTGATATGAAGAAGGATGTTACATTCACAGTTAGTGGTCCTGCAATCACTGGTGTTAAAACTGTAAGTCTTTCACAAATGACACAGGATCCAACTACAGGAATCTATAGTTATACAATTTCAGATATTCCGGAAGATAAGTTTGGACAGTACACAGTTACAGAAACAAACAATGGTTTAAACGGAAGCACTGACTATACATGTGTAACAACTATGGCAGTTGGAGGTACTTCAACAGAAACAGCTTCTCAGACAGTTACTGTAAATAAAGAGAACACAGGAATAGTGGATATTGTTAATGAATATACACAGGTAGAACATCCAACAAGCAGTCTTACATTCACAAAGACATTAGCTGGAGCAACTATCGGTGAAGATATAAAGAATGCTGTTACATTCACAGTTAGCGGTCCTGCAATCACTGGTGTTAAAACTGTAAGTCTTTCACAAATGACACAGGATCCAACTACAGGAATCTATAGTTATACAATTTCAGATATTCCGGAAGATAAGTTTGGACAGTACACAGTTACAGAAACAAACAATGGTTTAAACGGAAGCACTGACTATACATGTGTAACAACTATGGCAGTTGGAGGCACTTCAACAAAAACAACTTCTCAGGCAATTACTGTAAACAAAGATACTGCAGGAAGCGTGGATATTACCAATACATACTTTAAGAAAGTATCTGTTTCTAAGAAAACATTTGGTGGTGAAGAACTTTCTGGTGCTGTATTAACATTGAAAGACAGTACAGGAAATGTGGTGGAGAGTTGGACAAGTAATGACGATGAACACAAAGTTGTTCTGAGTGAAGGCACATACACATTACACGAAGATTCTGCACCTGCAGGATATGCTGTAGCTAATGATGTAACATTTACTGTTGATGCAGAAGGTAATGTTACATTAGATGGTAATCCTGTCAGCGAAGTAGTCATGGTGGATAATGAAACCAGTGTTTCTGTTTCTAAAGTAGATATTATTGACAATCATGAAATAGAAGGTGCACATATTCAGATTATTGATGATCAGAATAAAGTTGTTGAAGAATGGGATAGTACCAGTGAAGCACATGTCGTAACAATGCTGACAACTGGTAAGAAATACATTCTAAGAGAAACAGTAGCTCCTGAAGGATATCTGTTAACACAAGATACTCACTTCGAATTGAATGCGGATGGAACAATTAATACAAATAAGACCACAACTCCTGTATCTGAAACAGGTGTGTTATTAGTACAGGATACTGCTGTTTCCAAAGTGACCTATACAGTAACTAAAGTTTGGGAAGATGGTGGTGTTGCAGATGTAACATTCCCTGAATCTATCGAAGTGAAACTGCTGGCAAACAATGGGATTGCCGGAACAGTACAGCTAAATGCTGAAAATAACTGGACATATACATGGGAGTCTTTGCCAAAGACAAACAGTAATGGAGATGTTATTACTTACAGTGTAAGCGAAGTACAGGTAAACGGATTCAATTCTACTGTAGATTCAGTGGTTGATGAAACTACAGGTAACGGAGTAATTAAATTGACTAACACGTATTCTGAAGGTAAGGCTGTAAAGATTTCAAAACAGGATGTTGGCGGAAAAGAAATTGGCGGAGCTCAGATGACCTTAAAGAATGAGCATGGCGATGTGATTTCTAACTGGACATCAGTAGAAGGAGAAAATCACACAGTAACAGTAAAGCCTGGTACATACACATTACATGAAGTTTCTGCACCTGCAGGATATGCTGTAGCTAATGATGTAATATTTACTGTTGATGCAGAAGGTAAAGTATTAGTAGATGGTAATCCTGTCAGTGAAGTAGTTATGGTAGATGAATATGCTTCTCATGATGTGGTGATTTCCAAGGTGGATGCTGCTAATAACAAAGAATTAGCTGGTGCTGTATTAAAGGTTACAGATAAAGAAGGCAACGAAGTAGATAAGTGGACCAGTGAAGAAGGTAAGAATCATACAGTAACAGTAAAACCTGGTACATATACACTCACTGAAGTCTCTGCACCAAAAGGATATGAACTGGCTGAAAGCATTACATTCAATGTGGATCTGAATGACAAAGTAACTATAGATGGTAAAGAACTTACTGCAGTAGTTATGAAAGATGCAAAGAAGCCAACAAATGTACAGACTGGTGTACATACTAATGTTGGTGGATTTGGAGCTTTAGGTGGATTCAGCATCGGTATGGCATTCATTGTTCTGTTCTTAAGAAAGAAAATGGATTAATTCTGTAAGAGGTGGGTTTAGATGACAAACTCATCTCTTTTTATGGTATAGTTGCTAAAAGGTGAAAAAGTATGACAAAAAAGAATATAGGAGTTTTACTTGTATGTTGCTGCATGGTGGCAAGTACCATTGGCATTTTAACAAACAGTGCAGGTGTCTTTTTTACAAGCGTTGCAGATTCTTTTGGAGTAGGAAGAGGTTCTGTAAGTCTGACATTAACTATCAGTAATATGGCTTATGCAGTAGGTGGATTATTTACTGTAAAGTGGATACGTAATGCCAACTTTAAGAAAACAGTACTGTTATTTTCATGTATCTATGGCATCAGTACAGCTGTATTGGGGATATGTCCGGATGTATTCTTCATGTATGTGTTAAGTGTTATCAGAGGATTCAGTACAGGTGTTATTGGAATGGTTCTTGTGACAATACTTATTAACAATCACTTTACAAGTAATGTGGGACTGGCTACCAGTATTGCTTTGGGGTTTTCTGGTATTGCAGGAGCAATATTATCTCCAGTATTTACCTCTTTAATACAATCAACAGGATGGAGAATGAGTTATGTATGTATTGGCATACTTTCCTTTGTGCTATATCTTCCGTGTATTCTAAGTTCTGTGGGATTAGGAAATAAAGAAGTAGAAACTGTTAATGGAAACAATGCTGTTGTACATGGTGGCAATATCAGTAAAGCTATATTCTTTATGGTATGCGTGTACATCTTTGCATGTAGTGCAGGTACAGCTATTCCTCAGCACTTTCCGGGAATGATAGAAAATGGAGCTATCCTTGTATCTGTGACTATGATTGCCAATACTGCAGGGAAAGTGTTATTTGGAATACTGGCGGATAAAGTGGGGACAAGAAAATCTTTATTACTTTATGGTTGTATTGTATGTGCTGGATTTATCTGTTTACTTGTAAGTAAAGAAAGAATGATATGGATTATAGCTTCTGCTATGGTAGGCTTTGTATATGCTATGAGTGCAGTAGGAGGAGTGCTATTTTCAAGAGAAGTTTTCAGAGAATCTTATGATGTGTATTATCCAAAGGTTGCTTTGATCGGTACTGTTTCCAATGCTGTATTTACTACTTTGATTGGATATATGTATGATTTATTTCAGTCGTATAATGAAGCCATTATCATGCTAGCAGTGTTAATAGCAGGATCCATGGTTACAGTTCTTATGTGTAAACGTTAACAAACACATTGAAAAATATACAGAATAGTTGATATAATGAATGAAATAATTGAAAGGGGACAACTCAATGGAATTATTAAAATTAATTGGTGTTGTGATCGTGGTTATTGGTTTCGCTCTGAGATGGGACACGATTGCAACAGTTGTGGTTGCTGGTATTGCTACAGGTTTAGTAGCAGTGGCTGAAGGCTCCATGACATTTATTGGTATCTTTGATACCTTTGGAAGTTCTTTTATTGGTAACAGAACTGCAACTCTCTTTGCTTTAACAGTAGGTATCATCGGTATCTGTGAAAGATATGGCCTGCGTGATAAAGCTAAAGACTTCATTAACAGTATGAAAGGTATGACAGTAGGCAGATTATTTGGTGTATGGACAATCATCCGTATTCTTTCCTCTGCATTCTCTTTAAGACTCGGTGGACATGTACAGTTCATCCGTCCTATTATCCTTCCTATGGCTGAAGGTGCTATTGCAAATAAGTATGGTGATAAAGTACTGGAAGATCCTGCAGAATCCGACAGAGTTAAAGGTATTGCTGCAGGTACAGAAAACTTTGGTAACTTCTTTGGACAGAACTGCTTCATGGGTGCTTCTGGTACATTGTTAATTGCCAGTACATTAACTGAGCAAGGCTTTGATGTTACACCATTATCCGTTGCTTTAAATGCATGGCCAATCGCATTGATTACCATGGTGGTATGTTTTATTTACTACATCTGGTATGATATGTCTCTTGCAAAGAAATATGGAGGTAATAAATAATGTTGAACGCTATTACATTAGTACCTGCAGAAATATCTGCTGTATACAATCCATATTTACAGGAATTCTTCTATACAATTATCGGTTTGGTTTTCATTGCCAATGGTGTAAAAGCATTTAAAGATACAAGTGTGAAAAAACATGTTACTACAGGTCTCTTCTGGAGTATCATGGGTGTCTGCTTCATCGTCGGTAAGTATATTCCGTCCTACATTGTAGGTTTCTTACTGACTTTCACTGCTGTATTAACAGCTATTGGTGGTGTTGTTGAAACAACAAACAAGGCTCCTACAAAAGAAGAAACACGTGCTAATGCCGATAGAATCGGATATAAAGTATTTATTCCTGCTTTAACATTAGCGTTGGCTTCTGTAGCTTTCTCCGTATTAGGTATTGTCAGTGGTAATAACGCTATTGGCGTATCTGCTGTCTTAGGTGTGATTGCTGTACTTTCTATTACAAAGGCTCCTGCAAAATCTATCATTACTGAAGGTAACAGATTATTAGATAACATGGGTGCTGTAGCTTTCTTACCTCAGTTATTATCTGCTCTTGGTTCTTTATTTACAGCAGCTGGTGTAGGAACAGTTATTTCCGGTTTCGTAGCTGCTTTAGTTCCTGAACATGCTCATTTCATCGCTTGTGCAGTTTACTGCATAGGTATGGCATTATTCACAATGATTATGGGTAATGGATTTGCTGCATTCTCTGTTATTACAGTTGGTGTAGGTATTCCATTCTTAATCAATGAAGGCGCTAATCCTGCCATTGTTGGTACATTAGGTTTAACAGCAGGTTACTGTGGAACATTATTGACACCTATGGCAGCGAACTTTAATATCATGCCAGCAGCATTATTAGAGACAAAGGGTAAATATGCTATCATCAAGGGACAGGCTCCTATTGCCATCACCATGTTGATTATCCATATCGTATTAATGTACTTCTGGGCATTCTGATGATATTTGAAACTATCCGATATACGGGTAGTTTTTTTGTGCCTTAAAGAATGCAGTATACGGCAATTTCACGTAAACAGTAGTATACTTCTAGTATGCAAAATAAAGAACTGGAAATAAGAAAAGAAGAAATCAGAAATGCGCATGCTCTGCAGCTGTTATCTATGCTGCTGATAGTGGGAATACTTATAACAGTGGCTGTTTTAAAAGGTACGTCTTTAAGATATTACAGTATTGTGGCAGGCAGTCTGATTCTTGGACCTGTTGGTACGATTGTGGTTACGAGTGTTCCTCTTCTTGGTAAAGTAAGTTATGAAACAGAAGATCTGCTGAATGCCAACAGACACATGCATGTACTGAACAGAGTGGGAATCATTGTTTTGTATGCTTCTTTTGGATTGTTAATAGCGGGAATGATTACAGCTATCAGTATAGGATTATGAGGTGATAAATATGCTAAATAAAGACAGAGTAAAGAGAATATTTGAACGAACAGATGTGGATCAGTTACTGGTTTGTGAACCAATGGCTGTGTATTATCTGCTTGGTAAGATGTTTCATCCAGGTGAAAGATTCCTTGGAGTACTGTTAAGAAGGGATAAAGAAGCGGTTTTGTATGTGAATGCATTATTCAGATTTGAGGAAGATCTGCAAATCCGTAAAGAGTATTTTACCGATACTGACGATATTGTTGAACTTCTCAGTAAAGAAATAGATAGTACTAAAGTATTGGGTGTGGATAAAACATTAACAGCTAATTTCTTATTACCTATGATGGAAAGAAAGATTGCTTCAGGATTTGTGAATGGTTCTCTGGCTGTAGATCTTACAAGAGCTGTCAAGGATCCTAAGGAAATTGAATTGATGAGAGCTTCCAGTCATATTAATGATCTTGCCATGACGGAATTCAAAAAACTGATTCATGAAGGTGTAACAGAAATTGAAGTGGCTAATCAGATGCTGGATATCTATAAAAAGTTAGGCGCAGAAGGGTATTCCTTTGAACCTATCGTTGCCTTTGGAGATAATGCCGCAGATCCGCATCATGGGCCGGATTCCACGGTTTTGAAAGAAGGAGATATTGTTTTGTTTGATGTTGGCTGTACATATCATGGGTATTGTTCTGATATGACAAGAACATTCTTTTATAAGAAATATCCAGATGCAGAAGCTGAAAGAGTCTATAACCTGGTAAGAGCAGCTAATGAAGAATCCACAAAGCTCTGTGGACCTGGAACAGTCATTTCCACTATTGATAAAAAGGCAAGAGACATTATTATTGAAGGTGGATATGGAGAAGACTTCACGCACAGACTTGGACATTTTATAGGGTTAACAGATCATGAGTTTGGTGATGTGTCTCTGGCAAATGACAGGAAAGAAGAACCGGGCAATATTCATTCCATTGAACCGGGTATTTATCATCCAGGAATTGCAGGAGTACGTATTGAAGATCTTGTATTGATTACAGAACAGGGATATGAAGTACTGAATCATTATCCTCACGATATTGAAGTGATTGAATAAAAAATACTGAAGAGTTTTTCTTCAGTATTTTTTAAACCAAGTATGCAACAGTTCCAGATATTCTTTGGTATATTCTGCAAAGACCATATGTCTTGCATTCTGAAACAGTTCCCATTGAGCATCTGGAATACGATCGTACATGGTTTTGGCGATATATGGTGTACATAAATCATTGGTGCCGTTGATGATTAAAGACGGAACCTGTATTTCCTGCAGTCTGTCAGTATAGTCAAAATGCTTCAAGGTCCCTATGGGAGTATATTCATTTGGCCCCCATGCACACATATAGGATTCTGTGCCCGATACTTTTTTTCTTGTAAGACATTCAGGGGCATTGGGCTGAATGTCTGCACAATGCAGTTTCATATAATGCTCTGTAGCTTTTAGATAGTCTGTATCATCCCAGTTTGAAGTGCTCAATGCAGAATAGATAGCTTTTTGTTCTTCAGCAGGAAGAAAGGTGATCATGCGTTTTTGTTCAGATTCCCACAGTTTGCTGGATGGTAAAGTACTGCTGAGAATTAAGGATTTTAATCCTGCTGGTTTTTTCTCTATAGCATAAGCAATAGCCAGCATGCCTCCCCATGACTGCCCAAGCAAGTGGTAGGCATCTAAATGCAGATAGTCTATGAGACTTTCGAGCTCATTCATCCAGGTTTCTAATTTCCATAATTCCGGGTGATTGGAGATATAGCTGTTACCACATCCAAGCTGATCATACGAAATGACGTCTCTGTCTTTACTGAGAGGATCCAGAAGTTCAAAGTAGTTATGTGTAGATCCAGGCCCTCCATGTAACAGAAGGACAGGTGTATTCTGTTTGTCACTTTTTGCGATACGGTAATAGGTTTGATAATCTAAATAGGGCATATAGCCAACAAGTATATTGTTCATGGGCTTATTTTACACGAAAAATGCCAAAAAGTATTGACAAATACAGGCTTTGTATTAAGATAAACAAGCGTTATCAAATACCATAGACAGTAACGGCGGAAGCTTAATGATGTTACCGAGGTAAAGAAAGTTAAAGTATATAGAACTTTTAAGCCCTCGCATTCCGCGAAGGCTTTATTTATGTGTAGGCGATAACTAAATTAATGGAGGTGACGAGATGAATCAGGATGTATTAAAGTCCAAGCAGAGTGTTGTCAGTGAAATCGCTGATAAGTACAAGAATTCTTCTTCCACCGTTGTTGCTGAGTACAGAGGTCTTTCCGTAGCTGAAATTACAGAATTACGTAGAGGTCTTCGTGCTGAGGGTGTTGAGATGAAAGTCTACAAGAACACTCTGGCAGCAAAGGCTGCTGATGAAGCAGGATTTGGTGATCTTAAGGAGAGTTTAACAGGGCCAAACGCTATCGTATTTGGATCTGACGAGACTGCTGCTGCTCGTGTAATGGCAAAGTTTGCTAAGAAACACAAAGCTCTGGTTCTCAAAGGTGGAATTGTTGAAGGTAAAGTGATTGATTCTAAGACAGTTGCTGAACTTGCACAGCTACCAAACCGCGAAGGTATGCTCTCTATGCTGCTTTCCGTATTAAATGCTCCGGTATCTTCATTTGCTCGTGTTGTACAGGCTGTTGCCGATGCAAAACCAGCAGATGGTTCCGCTGCACCAGCTACTGAAGAAGTAGCTAACAATGAAGAGGCTGCTGAAGAAGCAGCTGCCTAAGGAAAAGGAGGAAAATTATCCATGGCAAAGTTAACACAGGAAGAAATTCTATCATATCTTGATGAAGCTACAATTCTAGAATTAAATGAATTAGTAAAAGCAATCGAAGAAAAGTATGGCGTAACTGCAGCTGCTCCAGTTGCAGCAGCTGCTGCTCCTGCTGAAGAAGCTGCTGCTGCAGCTCCAGCAAACGTAACAGTTGTTCTTTCCAGCTTCGGCGATAAGAAAGTTGCTGTTATCAAGGCTGTTCGTGAATTAACAGGTCTGGGCTTAGTTGAAGCTAAGAAGATCGTTGATGGCGCACCAAGCGAATTAAAGAAAGACGTACCAATGGAAGAAGCAGAAAAGATGAAGGCTGCTTTAACAGAAGCTGGTGCTACTGTTGAAATCAAATAAGAATTCATAAAAATTCAATAATGTAAGTAAAGCCGAATGTTTTCGTTCGGCTTTTACTCTATTGAGGAAAGGATGCGACAAGTGACACATTATTTCACTGATAATCGTAATCTAAAACAAAACCGGAAAGAACATTCTTTTCGATTAAACCAACATGAATTTACCTTTGTAACAGATAACGGTGTATTCTCCAAAACAGGTGTGGATTATGGAACTATGGTTCTTCTGGAACAGGCTTTGGAGGAAGAGTGGCATGGAAATATAGTAGATATGGGATGTGGATATGGTCCTATTTCCATCGCAATGAAATATTTTTATCCAGAATGTTCTGTAGCAGGGGTTGATGTCAATTTACGTGCATTGGAATTATGCACATTAAACAGTGAACTGAATAAAGTACATATCAACGTATTAGAATCCAACGGCTATGAGAAAGTACAGGGTACTTTTGACGGCATTCTTACCAATCCACCAATCCGTACAGGTAAAAAAATCATTTATTCTATGTTTAAAGACGCACACACACATCTTAGTACGGGTGGGAAAATGCTTGTTGTAATACGTAAACAACAAGGGGCAGAAAGTGCCAAAAAGGAATTGGAAGAAATTTTTGGAAACTGTGAAATAGCCCGCAAAGACAGGGGTTATTGGATACTGCGTTGTATAAAATAAATTTGACATATTGTAAACCTAATGATAACATACTATATTGCATAAGAATCCAAAAAAGATAGCTATTTTTATGCCCTTTTTTGGTATATAAAAAGATGCGTGTGAAAGGATGGCGTACATGGAAAATAAAGAAACTTACCACGTTGTGCAGTACGGCAAGAAAGCAACCCGTAGGGATTATTCCAAAGTAAGCAGCGGACTGGCATTACCGGATTTGACAGAAATTCAGACTGCAAGCTTTGAATGGTTCCTGAAGGAAGGTATCCGTGAGGTGTTTGACGACATCTACCCAATTACCAACTTTAATGAAAACATCCGTTTGAAGTTTTTAGATTATGAGATTGGTGAACCAAAGTATTCCATTAGTGAATGCAAGTACAGAGAAGCGAGTTATAATGCGCCTCTGCGTGCAAAGATGGAACTTGAAATCCTGGACCAGAATACTGGTGAAGTTATTACAAAATGGGAAGATGTATTCTTAGGAGACTTCCCGTTAATGACTCCAACCGGAACATTTATCATTAATGGTCAGGAAAGAGTTATTGTATCTCAGATTGTTCGTTCTCCGGGTGCATATTTCGATATTGTCTCCGAAGAAAGAACTGGTAAAGATACATATACATGTGAATTGATTCCTAGCCGTGGTACATGGCTGGAATTTATCAGTGACGACAAAAAGGCAGCTTTGGGTCGTATTTTAAACGTTTCCATTGACAGAAAGAAGAAAGTATTATCTTCCTTATTATTTAAAGCTATTGGTATGTCTTTAAATGTTGAAAAGGGTGATGATCCATTCAATACCTCTGACATGGAAAAATTCCTGAAAGCAATGAGTTTTGAAGTTCATGATGATGTAGTTGTTCCTGAGGAAACAAGACAGTTCCAGAATGACTATATGCTTTTGTATACTTCCATTTTCGGAAACTACGAAGAAGTCAAGAATACATTAAACGCTGATAAGATTGATACAAAGAATGGTGCTTTACTTGAAGTATATAAGAACCAGAGAGCAGATGAAATTGCTACATTGGACGCTTCCTATACTTTACTGGATGCTAAATTCTTTGATTACAGAAAATATGATCTGACTAAAGCAGGTCGTTATAAGGTAAGAAAGAAGCTTAATATCCTTGAACGTATGGAAAACCATGAACTTGTTGAAGATCTGGTTTCTGCTGAAGGTAAAGTGATTTTTGAAAAAGATACTGTTATTGATAAAGATGCACGTAATGCATTACGTGAAGAAATCAATAAAGGTATTAACTGCCGTGCATTGCCATTTACACACGGATTCACACATCCTGTAACTGCAAGAATGAAGACTTCCTGGACAAATGCTCTGGTAGGAAGAATTCTTGCGACAGATCTGGATGGAAACAGTGCCGCTACAGAACTGGAAGCAGGTACAGTATTAACACTTGAAGATGTTAAGGCGATTGCGAAGGAATTTGAGGAAGTTACAGTATATGGCGGTATCATTGCGCAGGAAGTTAAGCTGACAAATGATAATGTTAATGCAGTATTAAACCTGGGTTCCCGTTTATATGAAATTGGACGTTTTACAGTTAAGGGTAAAGACATCACTAATGAAGATGACGAACTTTATGTAGAACGTTATGACGAAGACAATGAACCAGGTAAACTCTCTGCAGCTGTAGAAAGCGAAATTGTCAAGAGAGTTATGGAAAACGAAAAGGTTTCCGCATGGCTCATTGGTGCTTGTGTTCAGGAAATTACAGTTAAGGCTGAAGAAGGCTATCCGGTACGCCTGATTGGTATCGATCCATTAAATGATAAGCATACCATTACAATTCCTGATATGTACGCTTTATTTAACTATGAATTAACAATGCTGGATGGTATTGGTACACAGGATGATATCGATATGTTATCCAACCGTCGTATCCGTACTGTTGGTGAATTGATCCAGAACCAGTTCCGTATTGGTTTATCCCGTATGGAAAGAGCAGTAAAAGAAAGAATGTCTATTACTGAAGTTGCTGGTTTAACACCAAAAGCATTAACAAATATCCGTCCTTTAACAAGTGCAATTAAAGAGTTCTTCTCATCTTCTCAGCTATCACAGTTCATGGATCAGGAAAACCCTCTGGCTATGCTGTCCAATAAGAGACGTATCTCTGCATTGGGTCCTGGTGGTTTAACACGTGAACGTGCAAGCTTTGAAGTACGTGATATTCATAACTCTCACTATGGTCGTATCTGTCCTATCGAAACACCTGAAGGACCTAACATCGGTCTTATCTCTTACCTGACATCTTATGCCAAGGTAAATGAATATGGTTTTATCGAAACACCTTACAGAAAGGTTATTGATGGAAAAGTAACTGATGATATTCAGTACATGGCTGTAGATGAAGAATATGATCACGTTATTGCTCAGGCCAACGAAATTAAAGACAACCACTTAAATGGTGATAAGGTTGTTGCAAGAATTAAGGGTGAAACAATGATGGTTAACGCTAAAGATGTTGACTATGCCGATATTTCTCCTCGTCAGATTGTATCTGTTGCGACTGCCTGCGTACCATTCCTCGAAAACGATGACTGTACACGTGCCTTGATGGGTGCCAACATGCAGCGTCAGGCTGTTCCATTATTAGACCCTCACAGTGCTTTTGTAGCAACAGGTATGGAACATGCTATTGCACGTGACTCCGGTGCGGCTTGTGTAGCAACTGCTCCTGGTGTAGTTACCTATGTAGATGCAACAAAGTGCGTTATCAAACAGGATGATGGTACTGAAAAGACATATGATTTCACTAAGTATCGCAGATCCAACGCTTCTACATGCTTAAACCAGAGACCGATTGTATGGGATGGTGAAAGAGTAGAACGTGGTGATATCCTTGCGGATGGTCCATCCATGTACAATGGGGAACTTGCTCTTGGACAGAATGTTCTGGTTGCTTTCATGACATGGCATGGTTACAACTATGAAGATGCTATCATCATGTCTGAACGTATGCAGTACGATGATGTATATACATCTGTACATATTGAAGAGTACAAGATTGAGTGTCGTTCTACAAAACTCGGTCCTGAAGAAATTACAAGAGATATTCCTAACGTTTCTGAAAATGCATGCAAGAATCTGGATGCCAGAGGTATTGTCATGGTTGGTGCAGAAGTTAAGGAAGGCGACATCCTTGTTGGTAAAGTTACTCCAAAGGGACAGTCCGAAGTATCTCCTGAAGAAAAACTGTTATTAGCTATCTTCGGTGAAAAGAGCCGTGAAGTTCGTGACAATTCCTTAAAGGTACCTCATGGTGGTGCTGGTATTGTCCACAGTGTACGTGTCTTCAGCGGAAAAGATGATGCTGAATTACCTGCAGGTGTTAACCAGGTGGTTAAGGTCTACATCGTTCAGAAACGTAAGATCCGTGAAGGTGATAAGATGGCTGGACGTCATGGTAACAAGGGTGTCATTTCCCGTATTAATCCGGTTGAAGATATGCCATTCTTAGCAGATGGTACTCCAATCGATATCATGCTGAACCCATTCGGTGTTCCTTCACGTATGAACATCGGACAGGTATTAGAGTTACATCTTGGTATGGCCGCAAGAAAACTGGGTGTGAAGTTTGCTACACCGGTATTCGATGGTGTATCCAATGAAGATCTATATGACATCATGAAGGAAGCAAATGTTTCCAGTGATGGTAAATATGTTCTGTATGATGGTCAGACAGGTGAAGCGTATGATGAACGTATCTCTGTCGGTGTCATGTATATGATTAAACTTGCACACATGGTTGACGATAAGTTACATGCTCGTGCTACAGGTCCTTACTCCTTAGTTACTCAGCAGCCATTAGGTGGTAAAGCACAGAATGGTGGTCAGAGATTCGGAGAAATGGAAGTTTGGGCTCTTGAAGCATATGGTGCTTCTCATGTTCTGCAGGAAATCTTAACAGTGAAATCTGATGATATCATTGGACGTACAAAGACATATGAAGCTATCATCAAGGGACAGGATCTTCCTGAACCAGGTATCCCTGAATCCTTCCGAGTTATGGTACATGAATTACAGGCTTTGGCTTTAGATGTACGTATGCTGGATGATGAAGGCAATGAAACAGATTTGAAAGCTATGGAAAATGATGAGCTGTCCAAGGAAATCTCCATGGATAAATCTCGTCAGAAGTTTGGTGAAGAAACCGCTAAAATCGAAGTCGGTGTTGATGAAGAAGATATTCCGGAAGCTATTGTCGGAGTAGATGATGGTAGTGAAGAAGGAAATCAGGAGGGCGAGTAAATGAACATTAACAATTTCTCTGCATTCAAAATAGGACTCGCCTCACCAGAGAGAATCCTTGAATGGAGCTATGGTGAAGTTAAGAAGCCTGAAACAATCAACTATCGTTCTCAGAAACCTGAGAGAGATGGTTTATTCTGTGAACGCATTTTCGGTCCTAGTAAGGACTGGGAATGTGCCTGCGGAAAGTACAAGAAGATTCGTTACCAGGGTGTTAAGTGTGATAAGTGTGGTGTAGAAGTTACAAAGTCCTCTGTACGTCGTGAACGTATGGGACATATTGATCTTGCTGCTCCTGTTGCACATATCTGGTATCTTCGTGGTACTCCAAGCCGTATGAGCTTATTGCTCAATGTTCCACCTAAACAGCTGGAAGAAGTTGTATATTTTGTATCCTGGATTGTTACTGATCCAGGTGATACAGATCTTGCTTATAAAGAAGTTATTTCTGAAAAGACATTCCGTGAAAAGACAGCTATTTACGGGCCTGGATCTTTCACTGCTGCTACAGGTGCTGAAGCAGTAAAGACACTGCTTGAACAGGTAGATCTTCAGAAAGAATATGAAGAAATTCAGAAAGAATTAGAAGGTGCCAAGAACGAAAAACGTAAGAAACTGATCAAGCGTCTGGAAACAGTGGAGGCCTTCATGAATTCCACAAACCAGCCTGAATGGATGGTACTGACACGTCTTCCTGTTATTCCACCTGATTTAAGACCAATGTTACAGCTGGACGGTGGACGTTTTGCAACTAGTGATCTGAACGATTTATATCGTCGTGTTATCACTCGTAACAACCGTTTAAAGAAATTATTAGAATTAGGTACTCCTGCTATTATCGTTCAGAACGAAAAGCGTATGTTACAGGAATCTGTAGATGCTTTAATTGATAACGGCAGAAGAAGTAAGGCAATCACAGGTGCAGGACAGAGAGCATTAAAGTCTCTATCCCATGCATTAAAGGGTAAGCAGGGACGTTTCCGTCAGAACTTATTAGGTAAACGTGTTGACTTCTCCGGACGTTCTGTTATTGCTATTGGTCCATATCTGAAAATGTGGCAGTGTGGTCTGCCTAAAGAAATGGCCATTCAGTTATACAAACCATTTGTTATCAATCAGTTAGTCAATGAACAGATTGCTACAAATGCCAAGACAGCTGAAAAACTGATTAATAAATTAGATCCACGTGTATGGGATGTGGTTGAAAAGGTTATTGCCGATCACCCAGTATTCCTTAACCGTGCGCCTACACTGCATAGATTAGGTATTCAGGCATTCTTCCCTATCCTTGTAGAAGGTAAGGCTATCCGTGTACATCCATTAGTATGTCCAGCTTTCAATGCTGACTTCGATGGTGACCAGATGGCTGTCCATCTTCCATTAAGTGAAATGGCAAGAGCTGAAACTGAAGTCTTAATGCTTGGTTCCAACAACATTCTGGGTCCTAAGGATGGTAAGCCTATCGTTACTCCTGGACAGGACTTGGTTTTAGGTAACTTCTATCTGAACATGGAAGAAACTGCTCAGGAATTCTATGAAAAAGCAGACAGACTGGAAGCTTTAGGTGAAAAACGTGAAGCTGAAAGATGGAGAAGATATGGTGATAATGAAGCACATGTCTTCAAGAATCCTGATGAAGTATTGATGGCTTATCAGACAGGTGTAGTTCACTTACACAGCCGTATTGCTTTACCGGCATGGACAGTAAACAAATCCTGTTTCAATGAATATCAGAATTCCTGTTACTTATTAACATCTGTTGGTAAGATTATCTTTAACTCTGCATTCCCTGCAGATTTCCCATATGTTAACGAAGCAACTGCAGATAACTTAAAAGTTACTCCAAATGATGACTTCGTTCCATTTGGAACAGATATCAAGAAAGAAATTGCCAGCCGTAAGGTTCATAGCGAATTCAAGAAGAAGGATTTAGGTAACGTTATTGCCGCAGTATTCGACAAGTACAATATCAACGGTACTTCTGACATTCTTGATGCTTTGAAAGACATGGGTTACTTATATTCCACACTTGCTGGTATGACTGTATCCTTAAGTGATATTAAAGTCGCACCTGGTAAGGAAGAATTACTTGCAGAAGGTCGTAAGAGAGCTGATCAGGTAAATATGCTCAGAGACAGAGGTATGCTGACTCTTCAGGAATGGGATAAAGCGTACCAGAGCATCTGGGCTGATATTAAGGACAGAGTCGGTGATGCACTGATGGCATCTTTACCTCGTATGAACCCTATCAACATGATGGCTGTATCCGGTGCCCGTGGTAACAAGAACCACTTTACACAGCTTGCCGGTATGCGTGGTCTGATGTCTCGTCCTAACCAGTCCAAGTCTAAGAAGGAATACCAGTCTTCCGTTATCGAAGTCCCTATCACATCCTGTTTCCGTGAAGGTATGAGCGTATCCGAGTTCTTTATCGGTACTCATGGTGTACGTAAAGGTTTAACAGATACTGCCTTAAAGACAGCTGAATCTGGCTATCTGACAAGAAGACTTGTCGACGTTGCTCAGGAAGTAACTATCACAGAAGAAGACTGTGGTACAGATAAGGCATTCTTAGTAGAAGATATTATTGATAAAAAGAACAACTCTATTATCGAAAAATTCTTTGACCGTATTGTAGGTCGTTATACAGCTCAGCCTATCACTGATCCAACAACAGGTGAAGTCATTGTCGATGCGGATGAATATATTACTGATGAGTTAGCTCAGAAGTGTGTAAATGCCGGTGTTAAGAAAGCATATATCCGTAATGTCTTTACATGTGAATCTACAACAGGTATCTGCCGTAAGTGCTATGGTATGAACATGGCAACCGGTAACCTTGTAGAAGAAGGTGAAGCTGTAGGTATCATGGCTGCTCAGGCTATTGGTGAACCTGGTACACAGCTGACTATGAGAAACTTCCATACTGGTGGTGTTGCTACTCAGAACGGTGATATTACACAGGGTCTTCCTCGTGTAGAAGAATTGTTTGAAGCACGTACACCTAAGGGTGTTGCAGTTATTGCCAAGATTGATGGTGAAATCACTGATGTTCGTGAACAGGAATCTAAAACAGGTGAAATCATCGTTGTTACAGGCGAAAAAGAATCTATTGAACATAAGTGTGACTTAACTCAGAAACGTCGTTCCTGGATTAAAGTTGGTACAAAGGTTCATGCTGGTGAAAAACTGACAGAAGGTCAGATTGCACCTAAAGAATTACTGGAAGTTGCCGGTGTCAGAGCTGTTCAGGAATACATTCTGAAAGAAGTTAAGAAGGTATACTCTGCTCAGTCCATCGATATTTCCGATAAGCACCTGGAAGTAATGATTAAGCAGATGCTCAAGAAAGTAATTGTTCTTGAAGGCAATGATTCTGGATTATCTGCAGGTCAGACACTTTCTCTTGCAAGAATGAATGAAATCAACGATACATTATTAGATGAAGGTAAGACTCCTGCCAAGTTCGGACCTGTCTTACTGGGTATCTCTAAATCTGCTGTTGAAACAGATTCCTTCTTATCTGCTGCTTCCTTCCAGGAAACAACACGTGTCTTAACAGAAGCTGCTGTTCGTGGAAAGGTAGATAAACTGCAGGGTATCAAGGAAAATGTCATTATTGGTAAACTTATTCCTGCCGGAACAGGTAGAAACTTTGATCGTGAAACATCACGCAGAATCGAAAGACGTGCTGCTCAGTTAAAAGAAGCACGTGAAATTCGTAACGCTGAATATGAAGCAGCAAGTGCTTCCGCAAAGGAAATGCCTGAAAGTGTAGTAAATTCCTCAAGTGAATCAATTGATGAATAAGGTTGTTAAGAGTCTCTCAGGAGGCTCTTTTTTTTGCTCATGTATAAACACGAAAGAGCCGTTGTGATAAAATACATGCATTAAGAAAAGGAGTCTATAAATATGTGTGGAATTACAGGATATAACGGCACAAAACAAGCAGCTCATATTTTGTTGGATGGATTGGAAAAACTGGAATACAGAGGCTATGATTCCTCAGGGCTTGCAATTCGTAACGGTTCGTCTGATTTTGAAATAGTTAAAGCAAAAGGCAGATTAAAAGCTCTGGAAGAAAAGACAGATAATGGCAATGCCATGAGTGGCACATGTGGCATCGGGCATACAAGATGGGCTACACACGGTGAACCTAGTGAAAACAATGCGCATCCTCATGCCAGTGATGATCACAATGTTGTGGGTGTGCATAACGGAATTATTGAAAATTATCAGGAATTAAAAGATAAACTTGCAAAGCATGGGTATACATTTCATACCGATACAGATACGGAAGTAGCAATTAAATTAATTGACTACTATATTAAGAAATATAATGAGGGACCGGTTGATGCTATTGCAAGAGCTATGACCCGTATCAGAGGAACATATGCCCTCGCTATAATGTTTAAAGAGTATCCGGAAAAGATATATGCAGCAAGGAAAGATGCTCCTATGATTATTGGTACTGTAGGAGATGAAAGTTATCTTGCCAGTGATGTGACAGCCATATTGAAATATACAAAAGATGTATATTATATCGGCAATATGCAGATTGCGGAACTAGATAAGGGAAAAGTTACTTTCTACAACATCGACAGAGAAGAAGTGCAGGTTGAAAAGACTCGAGTTAACTGGGATGCAGAGGCAGCTGAACGAAATGGGTATGAACATTTCATGATAAAAGAGATTCATGAACAGCCTCGAGCAGTACAGGATACTTTGAATTCAGTTGTGAAAGATCATAAAATAGATATTTCCTCTGCAGAAATTTCTGATGAAGAATTAAAAAATGTTAAAGACATTCAGATAGTGGCATGTGGAAGTGCGTATCACGTGGGCGTATGTGCTCAATATGTATTTGAAGATTTTTGCAGAATTCCTGTCAGAGTGGAACTGGCTTCTGAATTCAGATACAGAAAGCCTATTTTGCATGGGAAAGAGACATTAGTGATAGTCGTTTCACAGTCTGGTGAGACAGCAGACTCTCTGGCAGCTTTACGTGAAGCAAAGGAGCTTGGTGCATTAACACTTGGCATCGTTAATGTTGTCGGATCAAGTATAGCCAGAGAAGCTGATCATGTGCTATATACACTGGCTGGCCCAGAAATTGCAGTAGCAACAACAAAAGCGTATAGTGCGCAACTTATCGCCATGTATGTACTCGCATTAAAACTTTCTGAAATCCACCATATTCTGGATGAAAATGAGCTCAGCGAAAAAATATCTGCATTGGAAAAGATTCCTCAGCAAATCGAAAAAATACTTGAAGATAAAGAAAGAATTCAGTGGTTTGCTGCAAAATATGCAAATGCTAAAGATGCATTTTTTATCGGAAGAGGAATTGACTATGCTATTTCCCTGGAAGGATCACTGAAACTAAAAGAAATATCTTACATTCATTCAGAAGCATATGCTGCAGGGGAATTAAAGCATGGCACCATTTCTCTGATAGAAGATAACACTCTGGTGATTGGTGTATGTACTCAGAAGGAATTGTATGAAAAGACTCGTTCCAATATGGTAGAAGTAAAATCAAGAGGTGCTTATCTGGTTGGAGTGACCACCTATGGTAATTACAGTATTGAAGATACAGCTGATTTTACTATTTATGTTCCGAAAACTGATGAACATTTCACAACCTCTCTGGCAATTGTACCTTTGCAGCTACTTGCATATTATCTCAGCTGTGCAAAAGGTTTAAACGTAGATAAGCCAAGAAATCTTGCCAAGAGTGTTACAGTGGAGTAGAAATGAAAAAACTTTTAGTATTAGGAACTATTCCTCTTCTATTATGCAGCTGTGCATCAGATCCAGTGATAGAGGAGCGTGAGTATATGAATCCTGAAATGGATACCGGAAAGCAGGTAACCCATTTGGGATACAGGTCTATGGAGGTTGATACCTATTGCATAGAAGAGGGAGAAGAAAAAAATCTTAAAAGGAAGCAACCTGACAATAAAGAAATTATCAGTTATGATACAAAAGGAAATTGTAAAGAAAGAGTATCTTATGTATTAGAAAATGATGATTTGAGTTTTGCATATGATGAAAAGCTGACATATTCTGAAACAGAGGTTTCAGCGGTTGATTCTTATGACTCAAACGGGATACTACTTACAAAAAGTATTAAACAGGAAGATGGTTCATGGCAGGACCAGGATAGTCAGGGAAATATTCTTCCACAATCCAATATAAGAGATACCTATGGTAATATATGTGAAAAGACAGAAGCAGATAAAATAATAAAAACAACCTTTGATCTAAATGGAAACATACTTGAGCTAAAAGAAGTAACTTTGGAAGGTACAGAACTCTCAGATATTGTCTACCAAAGAAATACAAACGGTCATTTACCGGATGTTATTATTGAAAAAGATGAAACAGGAAAATCAAAGAAAACAACCTTATTAAGAGGAGATCTGGTCAATAATGTAGTAACAAATATTTATACTGATTCTGATGGAAAAGAAACTGAAAGACATTATGATACCTATGATGATAATGGACTGTTGATAAAGTGCAAAATAAAAGAAAGTAACAGTGATAAACTGATAATAAAAAAGTATATATATTCAAAATAAAGGGGCATTTCAAATGCTCCTTTTAGAAGTAAGAAAAAGATAACGCTTACACAGAAAATAATTTCAAAATATGAAAAAAGTACTTTACAAAAGTTTGCAAAATGGTATACTAAGAAAGCTCAAACGAAACACCTCACTAATCAAGCATTAGAGAGACTTAAGTAAACGCTTAAGAGTTTTGAATTGTGCAGAGATCTTTGAAAACTGAACAGAAAGATTAGAACACAAACAACGTCAATTGTTTAAGAAACGAGTCGTAAGAGACT
>CAKVIS010000010.1 GCA_934754415.1 uncultured Bulleidia sp. | reverse complement strand
CTTTTCCACATAAAAATAACCTCCGCAAGAGGTATCAGAACTGTCAACGTTCTGTACTACTTACGGAGATCATTTTACGGCTTCCTGATTTTTTAACCTTCGATTTTAGATTTCAGATTTTCGATATCTTTCTTCATATCTTCAACGATAGCTTTCTTTTCATTGGCTCTGCGCTGAAGATCCTGCTGTCTTTCGAAATCTTCTGTCTGGAAGACTCTTTCTTCAAGGTCATTGATCTGTTCTCTCATGGATTTGATCTTTTCAGATTTAGTATCAATGATTTCCTTGAAACGAGACTGTGCATTGTCATGTTTTGCATTCCAGAAAACATCCTTGGCTGCTTTAAATTCTTCCCATAAAGCATCATTGTTTTCTTTTCCGGAATAACCAATTTTCTTCCATTCTACATCCAGCTGTTTCATGCGTTCTGTAGTTTCCTTGGAATAATCATTCTTTTCAGCAATTTCCTTAGCTTCAGCAATGAGCTTTTCCTTGGCATCTGTACGCTGTGTACGTTCTTCATCACGTTTTGCAAAGAATGCTTTTCTTTCTTTGGCAAAGCTGGAACGAATACCGCTGAATTCTTCCCAAAGAGCTTCATCCACATCATGTCCTGCAGACTTCACGCTTCTCCAGTCTTCCATCAGACCATCTAATACAGCTGTTGTTTCCTTGTAGCTCACTACTTTTTCACAAGCTGCCTTAGCCTTGGCAATGATTTCTTCTTTCTTAGCCTTGTTTTCTGCTTTGTTAGCATCCAGATTCTTAAAGAATTCTTTTCTTGCTGTATCGAAAGAGTTACGTGCAGCTTTGAAGGCATCCCATAAAGCATCGTCTTCATCGCCTGCTCTTCCAACATTCTTCCATTCTTCTAATAACTGAGCAAATTTAGCCTGAGTAGTTTTCCATTCCTGAGAATCTTTGATACTTTCAGCTTCAGATATAATTTTTTCTTTTGCAGCTTTGTTTTCTTCCTGTCTTGCCTGTACAGACTTCACATTTTCCAATGCCTTTTCTACTCTTTCAGCATATTCAGCATCTTTAGGTGTCTTCCAGTCTTCAATAGCACTGAATTCAGCCTGAAGCTTTTCAAGTTCTTCTACGGAAGTTGTTTCAGAAAGCTTCTTGCAGATTTCCTGCTTCTTACGTAAATCGTTTTCCATGTCTTCTAAAGCATGGTCTTCATGGCTTGTGCCATATTCTACTGCTCCGCCTTCGCTTGCACAGTGTTTTACAGAGAACATACGGATTTCTTCACCAATCTGAATACCTTTCCATTCTCCGTGTCCGTCTTCTTTTTTAGCACTAGGAAGAACTGGATTACCCTCGGCATCCTTAGCACCGTAAAGAACAGTGACTACCTTTCCCCCAAATGTCTTATGTGGTTTGATTGAGACATTTGCGTATTTTTCCTCAAAACCTGGTAGTGTTTTCCAATCCATATGTATCCCTCCTCGTGATATGAAATAAATACCTTGTTTCAATAGGTAACTTTTCACCTACTTTATAGCATATTTTACATGATTCCATGGACTATGGAAAGAAAAAACTCAATTTATTGCAGTAGTAATCGCATCAGACACTCAGGCATATACCTTGCACCACGTGGAGTATTGACGCCTTCTGCTCTCATTTTTGCAAGTGTGCAGAGATGCTGAGGATAGCTTTGCTGAAGCTGGAGTTCCATGATTTCTCTTTCTTCATCTATGGAGAGTACTGTAAATCTGTACATGATAGAGGAATACGGTTTCCCCACATACAGGTATACTGTATCCATTGGCTGAATATTGGCATGTCTGTTCCAGTGAATAGTATTTCTTGTTTCAAGAGCGCCTACAATATCAAAATATTTGGGGTTGGATGGAATCAGCCAGGAATGCACTTCCTGTTTTCCTCGTTTACCTGCTGTAAATGCCCTGCTCGTGTGTATAAGTTCATGCAGAGTTTCATCATCCACAGTATCATCCAGAATAACAGATACCCAGTGTTGTTTGGACATATGAAATGCAGGATAAAAGCCTTCTTTTTGCAGTAAAGAAGACACTTCATCTGTTTTGATATTTAAGATTTCCTTTTTACCTTTCTGCAATCCAAGTTTGGTTCCATCAATATACTGAATAAGTCCATACCACTTCTGATTCTTTTCATTCATAAAAACCCCTGTATCAGTATCATTTTTAAAAAGAAAATGCATGGATTCCCCAAAGGAAGACTGTACATATGACACCAGTCTGTTAGATTGAGGTAAATGAAACGTCTGAGGGATACTGCATGCTTTTTTACACTGCAACAAAATTGCCGTATACTCCTCTTTCACCTTGGAGGCATATTCTCCAAGCACTCCGCTTCTTCGTATCGGAATATAGTCTTCCATTGTACAAGCATCAAGACAACGTGCTTCCATATGTCCGTTAGTGAATACAAGATGTGCAATAAACTGTCCATCAAGAAAAGAGAAAGATGCAGTGTAGCTGCCTTCTTTCTCTGTAAATCCATATTTCTGTAACTTATGTATATTAAATATACATTTTTGAAAGATTTCTTCTTCAAGCTTCATATTACGCAGTCCTTTCAAACTGTGAAGTATACAGATGGGTATAGAAACCATTTTTTGCCATCAGTTCCTCATGATTACCCTGTTCTATGATATTGCCATGATCCATAACCAGAATAACATCCGCATTACGTATTGTGGACAATCTATGAGCAACCACAAAACTGGTTCTTCCTTCCATCAAAGTATCAAATGCTTTTTGTATCTGTACCTCTGTTCGTGTATCGATGGAAGAGGTAGCTTCATCCAATATAAGTACAGGAGGTAATGCCAGCATAACTCTTGTAATACACAGCAACTGTTTCTGTCCCTGAGATAAAGCATCTTCATCCACAATACTTTCCAGGCCATCCGGAAGTCTTTTAATAAATTCCCATGCATGTGTTGCTTTGGCAGCCTGTATAATCTGCTCTTCTGTGGCATCCTGTTTACCAAGACGAATATTCTCTTTAATACTGGCTTTCTTTAACCAGGATTCCTGCAATACCATGCCATAGTTCTCTCTTAAAGCATGCCTTGTAAGATCATAGATATTTGTATCATCCAGGCAAATTGTACCGCTGTCCACATCGTAGAATCTCATCAGTAAATTAATACAGGTTGTCTTACCACATCCTGTAGGACCTACAATAGCGACATGTGTACCCGGTTTTGCATGTAAAGTGAAATTTTGGATCAACGGTGTCTGTGGTACATAGCTGAAGTTGACATGTTCCAGGTCCACCTTGCCCTGAACATTCTGTAATACTTTTTTCCCTTCAGGCACTTCCACAGGCTGTTCAATCAGTTCAAACACTCTGTCTGCACAGGCAAGAGCATTCTGCAATTCAGTAATGACACTGCTGATATCATTAAAAGGTTTCATGTACTGATTGGCATAGGTTAACAATACTGTTAATCCACCTACGGAAAGATTTCCTTTTAAGATACTGAAAGCTCCAGCAAGTGCTACAAGAGCATAAATGATGGAATTGACAAATCTTGTGGAAGGATTGGTAATAGATGAATAGAACGTAGCCTGCTGAGAATACTTCTGTAACTCTGTATTGATGGTTTCAAAACGTTTTCCTGCTGTTTTTTCATACCCAAAGGCCTTTACCACCTTTTGATTTCCAATCATTTCTTCAATCAAAGCAGTCTGTTTGCCACGGGTAGAAGACTGTTTCCCAAATAAAGTATAGGATCTTGAGGAGATGAACTTTGCCACAAGAAAACTGACAGGTGTTAACACCAGTACAAGAAGAGTGATAAGAACAGACTTCTGAAACATGAAATACAATGTCACAATTATTGTCACAATTCCTGTAAACAACTGCGTCAGTCCCAGTAATAATCCATCAGATATCTGGTCTACATCTGCAATGACTCTCTGTACGATATCTCCACTGCTCTGGCTGTCTACGTATTTCAATGGTACCTGCTGTATTTTACGAATAGCTTTGGAACGTAATTGTCTTATTACTCCATATGCCACCTTATTATTTACAACATTCATAATCCATGTCAGTATGGCACAGACCACAATCAGTACACATACCTTTAAAAGAATGCCTTTTAACTGTAACCAGTCTACAGGGGTATACAGCATCAAATCAATGGAATTACCAAATAAAACCGGAATATATAAGGTCAGTACTACCGTGAAGGCAGCTAAGACAAAGGAGATAACAATCCACCACAGGGAGTTTCCCAGTTCTTTCATCAGTTTGATAAATGTCTCTCTGGATGAACTATGCATGTGCACTCACCTCCTTTTTTTCTTCAGGATACTGAGAATAGTAAATATCCTGATAGGTAGGGCAGGATTGCATCAGTTCTTCATGCGTGCCCTTCCCCTTTAACTTGCCATCTTCCAGTACCACAATCAGATCTGCACTGCGTATTGTAGAGATTCTCTGTGATACAAGTACTGTGGTTTTCTTCAGACTGTGCAAAGCTTTTCGTAAAGCGGCATCTGTGGCAAAGTCCAGTGCACTGGCACTGTCATCCAGAATCAGAATACGAGGATCTTTTACTAGTGCTCTTGCAATGGTAAGACGTTGCTTCTGACCTCCTGAAAGATTCTTGCCACCCTGTTCTATCACATAATCCAGCTGCCCTTCTTTTTCTTCCACAACTGTTTTGGCCTGTGCGATTTGAAGAGCTTTCCATAAATCTTCATCCGTTGCCTGTTCATTTCCAAGTTTCAGATTATCACGAATTGTCCCCTGAAATACCACTGCTTTTTGAGGAACGGAACCAATCAGCTCCATAAGATCTTTCTGCGAATAGTTTTTCACATTCTTTCCAAGAACCGTCACCTTACCCTGCGTCACATCATAAAATCTCGGAATCAGTTCCACACATGTACTTTTTCCACAACCCGTAGGGCCGATAATTCCAAGGGTCTTTCCTTCTTCTATGGCAAAAGAGATATCTTCAAGACTGTCTTCTTTACTTCCTGCATAGGCAAAACGCACATGATCAAAACAGATGGCATATGTATCTTCTTTTTCTTCTGCTGTTGTTGCGGGATACGTAATACATGGTTCTATATCCAGTACAGATTGTATTCTTTCTGCACATGCAATACTTTTATCAATGGTAATGATCAAAGATGCCATCTTAATCAGTTCCACTACAATCTGAGCCATGTAGTTATATAACGCCACAACATCTCCCTGTAACATGGTACCGTAACTTACCTGTAAGGCACCGACATAGATTAATACTACAGTCGCAAGGTTGATCAGTACATACGTTGCAGGATTCATACAGGCAGACAATCTTCCTACCAGTTCATTCTGTTTTGTAAGAGCTTCGTTTTGCTCATCAAATTCTTTCACTTCCTGCTGTTCCAGTCTGAAAGCACGTATGACACGCATACCTGTCAGATTTTCTCTTGTGATTGTCAGCAGGCTGTCCAGTTCCTTCTGTACTTTTTTAAATAAAGGAATACTGATAAGCATGATAGCAAAAACCACAAGGCACAATAATGGAATGACAACCGCAAAAATAACAGCAGCTTTCACATTGATGGTGAATGCCATAATCATGGAACCAAAGACAATAAACGGACTTCTGAGCAACAGACGTAATGCAAGATTCAGACCATTCTGTACCTGGTTGGCATCAGAAGTTAATCTTGTAATCAGAGTATCTACGCCCACCTTATCCATTTCCGCATAGGAAAAACTCTGAATATGGTCAAACAATGCCTGTCGTAATTTTGTAGTAAATCCCACAGAGGCTTTGGCCGCAAAATACTGTGCCACAATACTGCACAACAGCCCCGTCAGTGCAAGCCCTGTTAACAATGCAAACTGCTGATACAGAACGTCTGTATTGTGTAATGTAATGCCTTCATTGATGATTCTTGCAATCACCACCGGCACAAACAGATCAAATAAGGCTTCGAGTAATTTAAATAACGGAGCCAGAACAGATTCTTTTGTATAGTCTTTTAAATATATCCCTAATTTTTTCATACATCCCTCTTGTTCACGTATTGTAACTCAAGCAGGCAAAAAAGCACACAGTCTTGTGTGCTTCATTACTGGTTGGCTGCTGTACCAATACCATTCCACAGTCTGTAGTAGATACCTTCATTTGCTAAAAGCTGTTCGTGATTACCTTCTTCTTCAATACCATGTTTACCAAGCACAATAATTCTGTCCGCATGACGAATAGTTGTTAATCTATGAGCGATGGTTAAAGTAGTTCTTCCTACAGAAAGATCCTTCAAAGACTGTTCGATAAGTAATTCACTTTCATTATCCAGAGCACTGGTAGCTTCATCCAGCAATAAGATAGGAGGATTCTTCAGGAATACCCGTGCAATGGAAATTCTCTGTTTCTGCCCGCCAGACAGTTTGACACCTCTTTCTCCTACATAGGAATCGTAACCGTTTGGTAACTGCTGAATAAATTCATCGGCACCTGCAAGTTTTGCCGCATGAATGATTTCTTCTTTTGTAGCTCCTGGCTTACCATAGGCAATATTGTCAATAACTGTACCGGAGAATAAATATACATCCTGTTGTACAATACCTATCTGTTTTCTTAAACTTTGAAGAGTAACGTCTCTTACATCCTGACCATCTACACAGACACTCCCCTCAGTCACATCATAGAATCTTGGAATCAAAGAGGATAAGGTAGTTTTACCACCGCCACTTTCTCCGACAAGGGCAATATTTTCACCTTTATGAATCGTTAAGGATAAATGATGCAGTACACGATTATGATCATCCGGATATTCAAAAGTCACATCATGAAAACTGATTTCTCCCCCTTTGATTTCAAGAGGTTTTGCGTCTTTTTTATCCACAATATCTTCTTTGGTATCCATGATTTCAAAGAAACGTTCAATACCCGTAATACCCATCTGGAACTGTTCTGCAAACTCTACAATTCTTCTGATAGTCGCAATCAGTGTGGTGACATAAAGAATATACATTACAAGATCACCTGGATTAATCCATCCCTTTACCAGGAAGATACCACCGGCAATAATCGTCACAGAATACATCAGACCATCAAATAAACGTGTAGAAGTATTAAATCTTGCCATGGCATAATATCTGGATTTCTTGATTTCCTTGAATTTCTGGTTACCTTTTTCAAATTTTTCCAGTTCTGCTTTTTCTGCAGTAAAAGCTTTTACTACTTTTTGTCCTAATAAGGAATCTTCCACCTGTGCATTGAGTTCACCAATCTGCACACGCTGTTCTTTGGTAGAAGAACGGAAGGCATGATTCAGCTTGATGGAAACTACCAGCATAAACGGAACACAGGCAAAAATAAGAATTGTTAATGGAATGGAAGTAAAACTCAGGATGGTAAAAGAAATCACAATCTTTAATGCAGCAATAAAGAATTCTTCCGGACAGTGATGTGCAAATTCCGTCACATCAAACAGGTCACTTGTAATTCTTCCCATTACCTGTCCTATTTTATTGTTGGCATAATAGGAATCACTAAGATTTTCCAGATGAGCAAAGGCATCTCTTCTCATATCTGTTTCAATATACACACCCATAATATGTCCCTGAGAGCACATAAAGAAATACGCACAGGCATCAATAACTCTTAAAGCAATGTACAGTACTGCCAGTCTGGTAATCAAGTCCATGGTTAACATGGCAGGTTCGTACATGGCAGTATTTGTAAGAGTGGACATAATTCTTGGTAATACCACATCACATAGAGTCGTTAAGGAAGCACAGAACAGATCCATCCCCAGTAACTTTCTGTACTTCATCAGATATGGCATAAATCTATGAATCAGTTCTTTTGTGGAATATTGTTTATGCATAATGTTCCTCCCCTTCTTTTTGTTTACAATTCTACCTATTCCTGCAACCAAGTGCAATCTTTATGCCTGTTGCTTTCAGAATATGCACTATCAGTGCACAAAAAAAGGCACCAGCATGGCACCTTCAGGTATACATACTATAAAGAATTATAGAAACTTGCAGCAATATTTGCCACATTGTTCAGACCTGCAGATCTTTCATAGTTCTGTCTGAAATACACACCGGCTTCTGCTGCCCCTTCAGCACTGTCACTGACAGAGTTCATCTGAGCAATCATACCGCCGCCCATTTCTGCAACCATGAATCGAATCTGACCATCTACACTGTCTGAGGCATATCCGTTCTGTGCACAGAATGCGAACAGATTACTCAGTCTTCCACCACCCCACTGGCATAAACCATAATAAGAGGAACCTGCAGCAGGATTGAAAGTACATTCAATCTGAATATTGGCAAGTACTGCAGCTGCAGCAGCCTTGGTAAATCCGGCTTCTGTTGTGAGATAGGTATAGATAATGTTGGCATTTTCACCAGTATTGACAGGTACACTGCCTGTTATGGAAACATTACTTACAAGTACTTTCTTTTTTGTAACTGTGACAGGAATACTTGTATCACTGGCAAGGCCATGATTATCCACAGCATGGACAGTCACTGTATATTCACCAGGTGTATTGGTATCTACATCACTGAATACCTGATACCATCCCTGTGCATACAGTCTTCCAAGTGCATCATTTTCCAGAAGCTGTGGTGCTGTATCTACTCTTTGTAAATCTCCATCCACAACATCAGATACACTTGCAATCACACTTAACGGGTCAAAACTGTCTCCTTCTGTAATGGATACAGAGTCCACATTCATCGTAATAGCAGGAGCCTGTGTATCTTTCACAATATACTTTCTGACAGCCTGCATTCTTGCAGTCTGGTTATATTTATCTGTAGCACTTAAAGAGTAAGTAACAAGGTTATCTCCCACTCTGTTAAGATCAATCACTTTAGTACTGGTACTCAGATTTCCGGAATGTGTAATCACAAGATCGGAAATAGCTTTTGTAGCATTGATGCCTGCATATTCGAACTCACTGACTTCATTGCCTTCTTCATCTTCCAGAAAATCCATGTTCAAGGAGTTCATCAGCTGCGTATAAGACAGTTCCTTCTTCTGTACCTGATCATTATGATACACAACTGCACCGCCTGTAGCAGCCATGGCAGCTACCCCTGTAGCAATCACCGGCATACTTAAGGTATCAGATAAGCTTCTTTTCTCTTTGACTGCTTCAGCAGTATCCAGAGCATCTGCATAGTCATTGACCAGAGTTACAGACCCTGTAGCACTTAATTTTGCAGGTACGGCTCTTTGTCTTATAGCATCTACAGTACTGGTAGCCTGAATATGGCTGCGTACTGCTCTCATTTTATAAGTGTTCTGAATATCTTCTTTATGTGCATTCTCTGTCAAAACCTGAATCAGACTTAATTCAAAGAAATCCGGATCAATATGTTCACAGTTTTTGACAACTTCGGCAAAGGATTTGCGAACAATATATTCAGACTGTCTGACAGAACTGATAGTTTTTCTGACAATAGCGAGAAGGTCATCATGTAACAAATCATACATACGCATGATACATTCTCTGTTACCATCCTGAATACCCTGAGCTAATTCATCCATACTCATGGCATTAATATTTAATGAAATAGCACTTTCACTCATCTCTACACCTCTCTTTCGTTATTTTTATACATCTGCACATATCATTGTAGCATAGCCGTCAAGTTCCTTGCTTTATAACCCGCCTGTCCTTACAATAGTATCTGTTCAGGAGTAAAAAGCAGTATTATGATTTTTGGATTAACGTATTACGAAATAGCATTATATTTCGTTGTCTATTCTTTTCTTGGATGGTGTACGGAAGTTGTCTTTCATGCCGTAAGATTCCACATTATTGTCAACAGAGGCTTCTTAAACGGTCCTGTATGTCCTGTTTACGGGTTTGGAATGATTACCATTCTTGCATTACTTGGTATCTTACCAGCAGGCAGTGAGCAATCCTACCTCTCCTTATTCTTACTTGGATTTATATTCTGTTCTCTGATAGAGCTGATTGCAGGATGGTTGCTGGATGTCTGTTTCCATACAAGATGGTGGGATTATTCCCATGTCCCTTTTAATCTGCATGGCTATATCTGTTTGCCGTTCTCTGTTATCTGGGGAGTGGGCGTAGTACTGGTAGTAAGATTACTGCACCCGCTGACACATTCTTTTGTTCATCTGCCCCTGTATAATACAACTGCAGGATGGTGTATCCTGGCACTGATTTACACTATCTATCTCACGGATTTCATTCTTACAGCATCTGCACTCATCGGTCTCAACAAGAAGCTGAAAGAAATTGATGTGGCAAGTGACAGAATGAGAATGTTATCGGACTCCTTATCTATTGCTTTAGGTGATGCAGGATTAACTGCTGTTTCACATGCAGAAAATGCACAGGTGAAGAAAGAAATTCTTAAAGAAACCATTGTGGATACCACAAAGGATAATCTGCAGGCTATGCAGGAGGAATTAGCCGCCACAAGAAAAGAAGTCAGAGAAAGAACTGAAGCTATCAAACTGGCGGTTGCAGAAAAGAAACAGTACTACATGATCAGACGTCTGATGAATGCATTCCCGAACATGGAAGACCATGTACATCCGGAATTCTTCAAAGAACTGCGGTCAAGATTAACAAAAAGAAGGTAAATGAAAGCGAACCTCTGGTTCACTTCACTTACCTTCTTTATTTTCAGAATACATCCAGATCCTGTCCGTTTACTACTTTCCCTTCATAACCGGCATCTTTAATTTCCTGCAAAATAGCTTCATTACGTTTTATCATTTCCTTTTGTACATCCAGTTCTGTACTGAATATATCCATATGGTAAATACGATGATAGGTTACAACAAGCTTAGGTTTTGCTTCTGTGGCTATGGCAGCAAGATCTGTACTGAGGGTATGCACATTACGATGATATTGTTGCCACTGAGGAGTTCTTGCCTGCAAACCTTTTGTATATTCTACTTCATGCAATAAGATATCCGCACCTTTTGCTTTTTCAACAAGTACTGGTGATGGTCTTGTATCTCCACTGATGACAATTGTTTTATCTTTTGTAATGCACTTATATCCCAGAGACTGCAGTCTTCCATGATCTACACTAAAAGCTTCCACCTGTATATGTTCATCCGCGTATACTACACCATAGTCTTTTTCACCAGGTTTCAGTTCTTTCACAATTGTTTTATATCCTGTAAGATTCGCAGGTTCATAGCCGTTTAATCGCATATCCAGATCTGCCGCATAGGCCTTTGTAATATACTCAGCCATATGCTGTAACCCTTCAGACCCAATAAGTCTTAATGGATTTTCTCTTTCCAGTACCCATGGTGTAAATAACAAATCCGGCAGTCCTGCTGTATGGTCTGTATGCAGATGCGTACAGAAAGCTGTATCCAGATTTTTAGGATGTAAGGCATGAATACCTTTAAAATATGCTTTAGAACATTGTCTGACCACACCAGGCCCAAAATCAAAAATATAGGCTTTGCCATCTACCACTACAGCAGTTGCTGGTCCGCTGTTTTCAGGACATGCATTAGGGGTTCCTGTCCCCAGTAAAACTAATTGTGTCATTGTATTTCTCCTGTTTTTCTTATTGTACTTCTTTTCTGAATTTTTAGTGTTTTAATTTTGCTCAGTTACCTTTCAGATACAAAAAAAGCCTTGTTTCCAAGGTTTTTTGCATGGAGCTGACGGGAATTGAACCCGTGTCCAAGAATTGCCCCACATTTCCGATTCTACAGTTTAGCAAGCAGATTGATTACTGTAACAGACATGTCTGCGAGCTCACCATCTGTTACAGGTGCCTGTATCAGTTGTCGGGATTGGATTCACAGACTTTACCTCTCCGTATTCATTTATTTACACACTGACTATCAAATGAAGAAAGATAGGAGTGGGCGCTGCAAACGCTCGTAGCGTAACTTAGGCAGCGAATGCGTAACTATTGTTGTTAGCGTTTAATTTAGTTTTGATGATTAGGTCATCACTCCACTGCACAGAAATCAAGCATAAGACCTGTCGAAACCATTACAGCCCCTTGTTTCGTTACGCATGGAGAATATAGCATATTTACTGCATATATTCCAGTAATTCCTTTTCTATGACTTCAAAGGCTTCTCGTGTTTTTTCTTTATGAAACGTAAATCTATGTAACATGCCTTCCACATAGCCTGTATCTTTTAAGATATGCAGTGACTCTTTGAAGTTAATGTCAAAGACTAACGCGGCACCTGCTATCCAGCTGTCTGCAGGGGTTTTTACTTTCGTTCTTAAAATCGTTTTATGTTGTAAACAGGTATTCAGAATGTCTTCTGATACATCAGAATCTTCCAGTTCCTGCTGTGAGAAATAGGCAAGATTTTCCAGTGTATCACGCGCTCTGACTCTGAAGATGTCCATCTTATCCGCATCTCTGATAATCCTGCAATGCAATAAAGTTCTTTCATCTTTTACAGCAGGATCAATCCTATATTTATTGTGCTGTTCTACTGCTGTAAGCACAATATCCTGTAACTTCTCAGAATACACGCATTGTACTAACAATCCCTTTTGCAGTTCCTCCACACCCAGATGAGCATGGTCTACTGTCAGATTATCTCTGAAATCATGGTATCTTCTGATCTGTTCAAACCTGCCAATATCATGAAATAACCCGATAATACTTGCCAGTTCCACATCCTCCTCAGAAAGATGTAAAGCTATGGCAACTTGTCTTGCAAGTTTCTGCACCTGAAAAGTATGATAAATCTTTAAATGTACCTGTCCATCCTGCGGGTTATAATTTGATACATATTGCTGAAATAAAGACAATGCTTTTTGTTCATCGAGATTCACGAAAATCACCCTCTTACTTTCATAGCTTTGGCAATTTCTCTGCTCATATCTCTTTGCTTTTCTGTCTGTCTCTTATCGTAAAGATCTTTACCTCTGGCTAAAGCGATTTCCAGTTTGGCTCTTCCATCCTTCAAATACATTCTTGTAGGTACCAGGGTATAGCCCTTCAGCCTGACCTTTGAGTCAAGCTTACGTATTTCTTCTTTATGTAATAACAGTTTTCTGTCTCTTTCTTCATCTACATTGGAAAAGGTTCCCAAAGCATAATGAGAAATATGCATTCCTTTAATATACGCTTCTCCTTTGTAAATGGAAATATAGGCGTCTTTAAACTGTACCTTTCCCATACGTATGGATTTTATTTCCGTCCCTGTTAATACAAGACCACATTCATAACTCTCTTCTAAAAAGTAATCATGTCTGGCTTTTCTATTTACGGCGACGTCCTTTACTTTGTTGTTTGCCATAGTGGTATTTACCTCTTTGTTCTGTAAAAGATGGAGAAGATTTTCTATATCCCTTTTTCTTCGGGGTATCTTTCCATTCTTTCTTCTTTTTCTTTTCTTTGGTAGCTATGGAGAAATCTATCTGTCTTGTCACTCTGCTGGCACTGTCCACTCTTACCTGAACAGTCTGCCCAATACGGTATACTTTATGACTTCTTTCACCACGCAGTTCCATGTGTACTTCATCATAACTGTAATAGTCATCCAGTAAAGTAGTGATATGTACAAGACCTTCAATGGTATCTGGAAGTTCCACATAGAAACCATATCCCATCACACTGGTGATGATACCTTCAAAGACATCTCCTACATATTTTTCCATATACTGAGCTTTCTTCATATCTTCCACAGCATATTCTGCAGTCTGACTTGCACGTTCTCTGATGGATGACTGTTCACTGTAATCCGCCACCTTACCAAAGTCCTTGGTCATATCTTTCTTATCTGCAGATGTATCAAAGACATATTTCTTTAACATTCTGTGTACAATCAGATCCGGATATCTTCTTATCGGAGATGTAAAGTGAAGATATTCTTTTTCTGCAAGACCAAAATGTCCTATACAGTTTGCATCATATCTTGCCTTCTGCATACAACGTAACAGCATCATGGAAAGTACAGGATATTCTGGTACATCTTTAATACTTTCAAGATATTGCTGGATTTCTTTAGGTGCAACAGTAGAGCTTTTCATACTGAACGGATGTTGCAGTAATCTGGAAGCTACTACAAAACTCTTCAGTTTTTTAGCCTGTGGCTCTTCATGAATACGATACACACAAGGCAGCTCTTTTGCATGAAGTAAGTTTGCAACACACACATTAGCCGCAATCATGCAATCTTCAATCATTCTTTCCGCATGACCTCTCTGTCTTAAGGAAATAGATACAGGGTTTCCCTTTTTATCCACTTTAATTTCCGCTTCTTCCGTATCAAAATCAATTGCTCCTTTGCCATAACGATAAGAGCGTATCGCATCAGCACAATCTCTTAAATCAAAACATAAAGAGCCAAGATGACTGTAGGTTTTCTGTAAATCTGTATTTCCATCCAGAATCTTATTCACATTACCATAGGTCATTCTTTCTGTAGAACAAATTACACTTGGATACACTGTATAGTCTGCAATACTTCCATCTTTATTGACGGACATTTCACAGGTTAAGGTAAATCTGTCTACCTTTGGATTCAGGGAACATATGCCATTAGATAATTTATGTGGCAACATTGGTACCACTCTGTCCACTACATAGGTAGAGCAGCCTCTGGCATAGGCTTCCTTATCCAATGGAGATCCTTCTGTGACATAATTAGATACATCGGCAATGGACACTTTCAGGTTCCACCCGTTATCTGTAGCTTTAACACTTACTGCATCATCAAAGTCCTTGGAATCATCACCGTCAATCGTTACGGTAATCTCCTTTCTTAAATCCTTACGATCTTTGATTTCTTCTTCTGTCACTTCCGTTGGCACTGCATCCAGACAATCCAGCACTTCATCCGGGAATTCAGGGACAATATCATTTTCCAGTAAGACAGATAAAATATCTACACCCGGATCATCTTTATGCCCAATGACTCTTTCAATAGTCACATGAATGTCCTGACCTTCAGAAGAGATGATTTTACACAGTACTTTTGTACCTTCTGCCATAGAAAAATTACCTAATTTTTCTACAATCAGGCGTTTATCTTTCAGTTTTTCATCTTCAGGCACAAGTTTAAATGTCTTTGCACCATGAAACTTTGGTGCATACAACGCAATAATATGCTCATGTGCTCTTTCCTTAACGGCAATCACTTTCCCGTAAGGTTCATATGGTTCTCCAGAGTAAATAACAATATCTCCATGGAGCGCACCATGGGTATCCTGTACAGGAATACGTAAAGAATCAAAAGGTTCTCTGTCAATAAAGCCCATACCTTTCTTATTAATAGAGATTTTTGCTTCATAGTATCCTCTTTGTTTCTGAGTGGACCATGTACCGTTATCATTTCTGAAAATCTGATACTTGTCTTCCAGCTCTTCCAGAGTCTTCTGCAGCAGGATAAAATCCTGACTGCCGGTCAGGTTTAATGCCTGACGAATACTGTCGGTTGTACAACTTCTTTTTTTCTGTTGCTCAATACAGGCAACTATTTTTTCACTTAAATTTTCCATATTCTTAATAAAAAACGTTGGCAAAATGCCAACGCAGACTGTTTATGCCAGACGGATTAAAATAACCAATGCAAAGAATATAACACCAAGAACGAGTGTCATATTAGAAATAACCTTTTCTGAACCTCTTTCTTTGACATTTGCGAATAAGTTTAATCCACCATTACCGGTAAAAGCACCTGAAATACCATCAGACTTACCACTTTGTAATAATGTTAGAATGACAATCAGTGCTGAAACAATCATTAATAACGCGTTAAGCATTCCAAAAAGCTCCTTTCGCTATATACGTGAAGTATTATAGCATACTCCTTTGTTAATTACACCCATCTTCTTCCACCTTCACAGCACAGCCTTCCTTATTGCCTTTATCGATATTTTCTTTCGTTGTCGTGAAATAAGCTGTAAGTTTTTCATGCAGAAGATCCTGGCGTTGTTGGGTCCAATAGTCATCCACTGCGATTTCATCACTGTCCAGATCACAGCTTGTATCATCGTATCCGATAATTTCTCCATCCTTTAAAAACAATGTTAAAGGCATATAGATAACATAGTCTCCATCATTGTTATATCTGGAAATATCCGGATTTTTATCATGAATCTTTTCAGCAACTTCCTGATACCATTCTGTACCCTTATCGTTGCGAATATTATAGTATTTGACAGTTACTCCTGTTCCCTCAGCCACAGTGTTCAGATAGGTTATATATCTTTGACACCATGGGCATTCCGGAAAGCTGAAATACAAAACCCCAGTACCATGATCCAGCATAGTATCTACCTTAGAAGAATCTATGATTTCAAATGCATTTTCTTCCTTCAGTTCTGTATAGCCCTGTAAAGTTTCCACAGTTTCACTCGCTGGTGAGGGTGTGATTTCGGTCTGTGCAGTCTGATCAGAACAGCCAATCATCAACACACTGCACAGGCATAACAGCCATTTTTTCATATTACTCATTTCCTTTTTCCAAATTTACACGCATCAACATATAACAAATACATAAGATGGGTAACGTCCATAATATACCATGAATATCCATTGTACGGTTAGAATACACACCACCAATACCTGCGCCAAAAGCAAAAAACAGAATAACCAGGAAATAGTCACTTGCCTCAACAAGGTCTTCAGAATTCCTGTGAAGGATATACTTTGTCAGCCATGAAGCACCTGCTCGCATATTTCCGATACACATGGTACTGGCATAGGCTTTCCCATTTACCTTTCTGAAAGCCTGTACCTGCATTGCACAGGAGAAAGACACAAGGGATGTGGACAGTACATTGTTGTGTACAAAACCTGCAACCCCCAGCACTAGCATCTCCAGCAGAAGAACACTCTGTCTCCAGTGATGATGTACAAGATCCGGGTGCTTTTCTCTGATGATATCTGCAAGAACAACGCCTAAAAGAAAGGAAAAAAGAGGAATCAGATAATGTATTCCCTTGGAAATATTTCCTTCCATAAGATTTGTAGACATCAATACAATATTTCCGGTCTGAGCATTGGCGAATACATGATCTCTTACGACATATGTATACGCATCCTGAAACCCTCCGGAAAATGCCAGCAGTAAACTGACAAGTAAGGCTTCAGACATCTGTTTTGTTTTTACTAATCTGTTCATAAAAACAGTTATACTCTAGTCTATTTTAATTTTCAAATTTGTAAGCGCTACGAATTTGAAATAATTACGCCTGTCAAAATGGCTGCTCCCCCAAGAGCCTGTATAAAACTAATAGATTCTTTTAAAAGCAGATAGGACAGCACTACGCCTATAACCGGCATGAGGTTGGCAAGACTTGCCGCAGTGGCACAGGATACCTTTCTCAGCCCATAGGTGTACAACACATATGCTGCAACAGAACAGCATGTGCCAAGAAAGATTACGGCAAGCTCAGCTGTCACAGTTATTGGGCCAACTGTATGAGAATCCATAAGAGCAAATGGTACAAGAAACACTACACCATACAATGTCTGATAATAGGTAATTGTTACTGCAGAATACTTAGTGTTAAAACGTGGAACCATGTAGTTATACAGTCCCCACAAAACACCATCAAACACAAGAATGACGTTACCAAGCAAGTTACTGCCTCCTGACACATTACTTAAGACAACTACGCCACATAAAGCAAGACACATGCCTGCAACCATTCTCTTTGTCAGTTTCTCTTTAAAAAACAGAAAACCAATCAGAATACTGATAACTGGATAACTTCCAGTAATTAATGCTGCATAACTGCTGCTTGTCCAGCCAAGTGCTATATTTTCAAGCATGTAATATAAGGAAATACCCACAAGTGCACTTAAAGCAATCCAGAAATGATCCTTTTTTTCCACCTGTTCTTTTCCCACAAAAAAACGTATCAGAAATAATACCAGCCAGGCTAATAAGAATCTTAAAAAACAGGTAAATACTGGAGTGAAACTGATATAGGCAAATTTGGTACCTATAAAAGAAGATCCCCAGAATGTAATCGCTGCTATAGTTGCTAAAATGTATGACATACCTGTATTGTACAAAAAGCCAAACATTTTATAAACCACAAAAAAAAGAGGATACCGAAGTATCCTCATTAGAGTTAATTGAAATTATTCACCCTGTGAAAGAGCTTTAACGTTGTAGAAACCTTTTCTACCACGGAATTCAGCTACATCACCGAGTTCTTCTTCAATTCTCATTAACTGGTTGTACTTAGCAATACGGTCTGTACGGCTCATAGAACCTGTCTTGATCTGACCAGCATTTACACCAACTACAAGATCAGCAATTGTGCTGTCTTCAGATTCACCGGAACGGTGGGAAACTACAGCTGTATACTTAGCTTCTTTAGCCATTTCGATAGCATCTAATGTTTCTGTTAATGTACCAATCTGGTTAACCTTGATTAATACAGAGTTAGCAACACCAAGTTCAATACCCTTCTTGATGAATGTTGTATTTGTAACGAATAAATCGTCACCAACTAACTGAACTTTGTCGCCTAAACGATCTGTAAGCTTCTTCCAGCCTTCCCAGTCGTTTTCTGCAAGACCATCTTCGATGGAGATTAATGGATATTTCTTTGTCCAGTCTTCGATCATATCGATCATTTCATCGGATGTCTTAGAACCCTGTCCAGACTTGGAAAGTTCATACATACCTGTTTCAGCATTGTAGAATTCACTGGAAGCTAAGTCCATAGCGAAGCAGATATCTTCACCTAATTTGAAACCAGCAGCTTCAACAGCTTCCTTCATTAATTCCAGAGGTCCTTCGTTCTTGAGTTCTTCTAATGGTCCGTTACCTGTTGCTAAGGAAGATGGTGCATATCCACCTTCATCACCAACACCTGTGTCATAACCATACTTCTTTAAAACTTTCTTTAAAGCATGGAATGTCTGAGCGCCCATACGAACTGCTTCGTGTAAGCTCTTAGCACCAACAGGCATTAACATATATTCCTGACAGTCAACTGTAGAGTCTGCATGGGAACCACCATTTAATACGTTCATCATAGGAACTGGTAATACTTTACCGTTTGTACCACCGATGTACTGGTATAATGGAAGACCGCAAGAATCAGCAGCAGCTCTTGCAGCAGCTAAGGAAACAGCTAAAGTAGCATTAGCACCTAAGTTGCTCTTGAATTCTGTACCATCAAGATCGATCATTGTCTTATCGATTAATGTCTGATCAAATACGTTTAAGCCGATAACAGCCGGAGCAATCTTTTCGTTGACATTAGCTGTAGCCTTTAATGTACCTTTACCATCAAATCTGTCTTTGTCACCATCACGAAGTTCGAGAGCTTCTCTTTCACCTGTAGATGCGCCGGATGGAACGATTGCACGTCCCCAAGCACCGGATTCTGTTGTGATTTCACATTCCACTGTTGGATTACCACGGGAGTCTAATACTTCACGTGCGTGTACTTCAGCAATTGGATCAATAAAATTAGGCATTGTTTTCTATCCTCCTGATAAATTACCTATATGTTTCCAGAGATATATCTCTTAAAAACCTTATTTTGTAGCGTCGATGAGTTCTTTGAAAGAATCAACTTTCAGAGAAGCACCACCGATTAAAGCACCGTCGATGTCTTCACAAGCCATGTATTCTTTGATGTTTGTTGGTTTAACAGATCCACCATACTGAATACGAACTGCTTCTGCTGTAGGAGCATCATATAGTTCTTTAACTGTTTCACGAACAAGTTTGCAGCAAGCTTCAGCTGTGTTAACATCTGCGCTCTTACCTGTTCCGATAGCCCAGATTGGTTCATAAGCAATAACCATCTTGCTAACTTCTTCAGCTGTCAGACCTTCAAGAGATTCCTTGATTTCTGTCTTAACAACTTCTGCAGTCTTACCTGCATCATATTCAGCTTCTGTTTCACCAACACATAAGATAGGTGTGATGTCAGATGCGAATAATCTCTTTGCTTTTGCTGCACAGTGAGCACTTGTTTCAGCATAGTAAGTTCTTCTTTCGGAGTGACCGATAATGCAGTATGTGATACCAATTTCTTTTAACATTGGTACACTTACTTCACCAGTATACGCACCGGAATCTACTTCGTTGCAGTTTTCTGCAGCGATAGCAATCTTACCTGCGTTCTTGACACAAACGTCAAGATCTACATATGGAGCACCGATACCATAATCAGCTGCTTCATCACCTGTAACATATCCTTCGATACCCTTGAAGAATTCAAGAGCTTCAGAAGGAGTCTTATTCATTTTCCAGTTACCAAAAATAATAGGCTTTCTTGTCATACGTTTCTTATTTTTCCGGAATGATAGCTACACCCGGTAATTCCTTTCCTTCCATAAATTCCAGAGAAGCACCACCACCTGTGGAAATGTGGCTGAACTTATCAGCGAAACCTAAGTTCTTAGCTGCAGAAGCGGAGTCACCACCACCGATAATTGTTGTTGCGCCTTCCAGTTTTGCAATAGATTCACATACTGCAACTGTTCCCTTTGCATATTCAGGCTTTTCAAATACACCCATAGGACCGTTCCAGAATACTGTCTTTGCACCTTCCAGCTGTTTCTGGAATAATTCAACAGTTTCAGGACCAATATCTAATCCCTGGAAACCATCATCTACACAACCAGCCTTAACTGTCTTGATTTCTGTAGCGTTGTCAAATGCATTTGCTTCAACTGTATCTACAGGAAGGAATAATTTTCCTTCACCCTTAGCTAAGAATTCTTTTGCAAGATCTTCTTTGTCAGCTTCTAATAAAGAATCACCGATCTTTCCACCAACAGCAGCAGAGAATGTATAAGACATACCACCACCGATTAATACTTTATCAGCAATCTTTAACAGATTTTCAATAACACCGATCTTATCGGATACTTTAGCACCACCTAAGATAGCTACGAATGGTCTTGCAGGTTCATTTAATGCTTTACCTAAAACATTCAATTCCTTTTCAACTAAGAAACCAACAGCAGCACATCCTTCTGGCAAGTTGCTTGGAATACCTACTGTAGAAGCATGAGCTCTGTGTACAGAACCGAATGCATCTTCTACGAATAAATCACCTAAACCAGCCCAGTATTTGCCTAATTCAGGATCATTCTTTGTTTCACCCTTTTCATAACGAGTGTTCTGCATCAGAACGATGGAACCATCTTCCTGTGCTTTGACTGCTTCTTCAAGTTCAGCACCGCGTGTTGCGTTAACGAACTTAACAGGAGCACTCTGTAATGAAGCCAGGCAATCAGCAACGATGCTCATATCGTTCTTAGCTTTGTCTTCATCAGTCTTGATCTTACCTAAATGGCTCAAAAGTAATACTTTAGCTCCATTTTCTGTTAAATAGTTAATTGTTGGTAATGCAGCACGAACACGGTTGTCGTCTGTAATTACTCCATTCTTGTGTGGTACGTTGAAGTCTACACGAACGATGACGTGTTTACCCTTAACGTCCAAATCCTTTACGGTAACCTTAGACATTGGTTAAATTTCCTCCTTATTTTTTTACATTATACCACCCTCAGAATGTAGTGGTAAACGTTATATATGCTATTTTCTTCACAAAATAAAATGTAAGCGTTTAAAAATAGCAAAGGGCCGGTTTCCCAGCCCCTTTATTATGCTTAATTATCAGGCCAGTTGCAAATGCAATAATACAATTCTTCGTAAACGTCAGCACTCTTTTCCCAGCTGGCATCATATGTCATTGCATTCTTAACCAAACCTTTCCATCCTTCTTTATTGTTATAGTACTGCTCACATGCATAACGCAGTGTGTAGACCATATCATCAGCATTTGCTGCATAGAAGGAGAAACCATTGCCTTCACCTGTATACTGGTTGAAAGGCTGTACAGTATCTTTTAAACCACCTGTTTCACGAACAAGAGGTAAAGCACCGTAATGTAAAGCAATCAGCTGACCAAGTCCACATGGTTCATATAAGGAAGGCATCAGGAATAAATCGGATCCGGCATATACTCTGTGAGCCAGTTCTTCATTATAGCCACAGTAATAGACTGCTCTTCCTTTATACGCGCTTTCCATCCACTTGAAAGCATTTTCTGCATCAGATTCACCTGTTCCTAAAACCACAAACTGAACATTCATGCCCATGATTTCAGAAATACGATCTGTAATCAGATATACACCTTTCTGATTTGTCAGTCTTGATACAAGACCAATCAATAAGGTGTCAGGCTTTACTTCCAGGCCTAGTTCCTGCTGTAATGCTTTTTTGTTTGCTTTCTTACCTGAAGCATAAGACTTCAGGTCATAATTCTTTGCAAGAAGCTTATCTGTCTTTGGATTCCAGAGATCATAGTCAATACCATTGATGATACCCCACAGATCTTCTCTGCGATATCTCAGGATGGAATCCATTCTTTCTCCATAAGTCTGTGTCAGAATTTCATTGGCATAGGTAGGAGAAACGGTTGTTACTTTATCTGCATAAACGATACCGGCTTTCATAAAAGAGATACCGGAATCAAACTTGATGGATCCGTTGTCAAAATAACTGTAATCCAGTCCCAGACAGCTTGGCAACATATCTACACCAAAGTTACCCTGGAAAGCCAGGTTATGAATTGTGTATACATGTTTGATATTCTGATAGCGATAATCATCTCCGTAACAAGCATGTGCCATTAAAGGAATCATACCTGTCTGCCAGTCATTGGAATGGATGATATTTGGCCACCAGTCAATGAAGTAAATCATATCCAGTACAGCTCTTTGGAAGAAAGCAAATCTTTCCCCATCATCTTCATAGCCATACAGACCATCTCTTTCAAAATAATGCTGATGTTCAATAAAGTAATATACAACACCATCTACAGTAGCTGTATAATACGTAGCCGGCTGATCAATCCATCCAGAATGAATCTGGATAGTACCCAGTCTTTCCAGCTGATCATAATATTTATCAATAATCTTCTTATACAGAGGTAATACAACTCTGCAGTCATGACCACGTTTTGCCAGAGCATTTGGTAAAGAACCAATGACATCAGCCAGACCACCTGTTTTAATAAACGGTAAGCCTTCCCCTGCTACAAATAATATAGATCTTCCCATTGTGTTCTCCTATCGTCAGATACGGTCTCTGCGTTTTACATATACAACATCATCATCTGTACCTTTAAGAGCTTTTACATGATGAATAATGGCATACTTGTCAACAACTACATGATCCAGTTTTGCACCTTCACCGATAAATGCTCCAGGAAGTACAATGGAATCTTTTACAACTGCACCCTTTTGAATTGTTACATTACGTCCGATGATAGAACCATCTACTTCACCGGAAATCAGACATCCATTGGCAACCACGCTCTTCTTTACATTAGATCCTTCTGCATAAACTGTAGGACAGGAGTCATTTGTCTGTGTATAGATTGGCCATCCTGGTTTGAACAGGCCCTTGGAAACTGTTCTGTCTCTGAGTTCCATACTCCATCTGTAATATTCTTCAAGAGAGTTAATACAACCGACAAATCCTCTTACACCATAGCCACGAATATCCAGTTCTTCGACGGAGTCCTTCAGGATATCCTTGAACCAGTATAAGCTGGAAACTTCTGCAGCTTTCTTAGTCAGTTTGATAAACAGCTCTTTGGAAAGAATAAATGTTTCCATGGAAACAGTCTTTGACTTTGCATTACCGCGGTTCTTGTCAACACCGATAATTCGTTTATCCTTATCCAGAGTCAATGTATCACATCCAAGATAAGCACGTTTAGCATCATTTGTATTTGTATACAGGCATGTAATATCCGCACCACTGGAAATATGCTGGTTCAGCACTTCGTTAAAGTCCAGACTGTATGTGAAATAACTTGGTGCAAGAATGACATATGGATTGTTGTCTTCTTCAATATACTGCATATTGAGAATGTAGTTAGCTACGTCATGGTTATATACTTCGGAAGAGAAGGATTTTTCACCATACAGAATACGCAAGCTACCACGTTTGGAGTTGATATTATAATGAGCACCTGTACCAAGATGTTCAATCAGGTTACGTGGCTTTTCCTTGCAGTATACCTGAATATTATCAATACCTGAGTTAGTCATATTACTGAGGATAAAGTCGATCACACGATAACGACCCATGAAGGCAATCGCAGGAACAGGGCGGTAATCACCAAGTCCTTCTACAGTAGCTGTACTGCCTTCGAAATAAATAATACCTAATGCGTTCATTTCTTCTATCTCCTTATCACTCTACATATTTTTTTGCGACTAATTCAATATGTTCGCTGTCTGCACTTCCTACAGTTGCGCCAGGTGCGATTTCCACATCATCAGCAACGATACAGCGTGTGACTTTTGCACCTTCACCAATCTTAGCTCCAGGCTGGATGACAGAATCTATGACTTTTGCACCTTTACCAACTTCACAGTTTGTACCAAGAACGGAATTCTTAACAGTACCCAGAATAACAGATCCCTGTGTGATGTATGCATTTTCAATCTTTGCTTCTTCACCGATATATTGTGGAAGAGCATTGACATCTTCTGTATAAATCTTCCATGTCTTGTCTCCAAGATCCAGTTCATTGTTCTTCTTTAAAAGATCCATATTGGATTCCCATAAAGAATCTACTGTACCTACGTCTTTCCAGTAACCCTTGAAGCGATATGCAGCAAGTCTTCTGTTATCATTCAGATATGCAGGAATGATATCTTTACCAAAGTCATGAGAAGAGTTTTCGTTCTTATCATCGGCAAGTAAATACTTTCTTAATGTCTTATAGTTGAAGATATAAATACCCATAGAAGCAAGATTGCTCTTTGGATGTGCCGGTTTTTCTTCAAATTCTTCAATCATATCTTCAGAGTCACAGTTCATGATACCGAAACGTGTTGCTTCTTTTAAAGATACCTGTAAAACAGCAATTGTAGCATCTGCCTGTTTTTCCTGATGATACTTCAGCATTTTTTCATAGTCCATCTTATAGATGTGGTCACCGGATAAAATCAGAACATATTCCGGTGCAATCTGGTCCAGGAAGTCGATGTTCTGTGTAATAGCATCTGCAGTTCCCTTAAAGACTTCAAGCCCCTTCTGGTCTCTTTCTCTAGGTGTTAATACATATACACCACCATCGTTTGTGTCCAGTCCCCAGAACTGATCTTTTGCGACATAAGCGTTTAGTAATACAGATTCATACTGTGTTAAAACACCTACTGTGGAAATACCGGAGTTTGCACAGTTACTGAGAGGGAAATCGATAATACGATATTTACCTCCGAAATGCACAGCCGGTTTTGCGACTTTTTTGGTTAAATCCAAAAGGCGGGAACCTCTTCCCCCTGCCAGGATCATAGCCGCCATTGTGTTAGCTCTCATTATTATTGCCTCCTAATTAAGCACCTTTTTGTTATCGCTTACATTATACAACAGAGTACGATGATATGGTACAAAGAAACTCTCTTTTTCCAGAAATTGTCCTTGAATATTACGTACACTTTTCTGAAAATAAATACATATTTTCATGTATTCTCAATACATATCTCCATTTAAATATTCCACAGCGTAGACAGTATAAAGACTTACAGAAGTCAGAAGACTGTCTTCGTCAATATCAAAATGTGCATTATGGTGTGCCACTGTTGTTTCAGGAATGCCTGTATTTCCAGATCCCACATAGGCATAACATCCGCTGACTTTCAGAATAAATTCCGCAAAATCATCTCCTGCAAGAGAAGGCTCTCTTTCTGTAATCAGTGCGCACTCTTTAAAAATCCTTTTACATACCGCCTGTACTTCCTCAGTTGAAACTTCATCATTCATTAACGGAGAAGTAAAATCCTTCCATTCAATTTCTGCAGTACCACCATAGCTTTGTGCTGTGAGTGTACATACCTTTTCTATTTCCTGTTTTGTCTTTTTTCTTACTTCCGGTGTCATGGCACGCAAAGTTCCTTCCAGCTCTGCTGAATCTGCTACCACATTGTAGGCAGTGCCTGCGTTCATTTTACCTATACCTATCAATACAGGATCCATTGGACTGGTTAACCTTGTGATAACAGACTGAAGGCTGACAACAATCTGACTGGCAATATATAAGGCATCCACACCTCTTTCAGGTGTCGACACATGCGCAGATTTGCCATGAACATGTACCTTAAACCAGTCTACACTGGCATTATTTGGTCCTTTCATCACCACCACAGAACCAGTTGGAATATTGGAACCCATATGAATCCCAAATGTTCTGTCAGCCCCATCAAGATATCCCTGATTCACAAATACTCTTCCACCATGCCCAATCTCTTCCGCATGCTGAAAGATCAATCTCACTGTACCACCAAACTTATCTTTATTTTTTACAAGAATTCTTGCAGCACCTATCAGTCCTGCAATATGTGCATCATGTCCACAGGCATGCATCACTCCATCCTTTGTGCTCTGATATTCACAGACATGCTCTTCCTTTACAGGTAAAGCATCTATGTCTGCCCTTAGAACAATTACCTTGTCTCCCTTCAGATCACCATGTATTTCCGCATATACGCCTGTTTTATCTACACGTGTTGTCTGTATTTTAAGCAAGTGCAGTTCTTCCTCGATTTTATCTGCTGTCTCAAATTCTTCTTTTGGAAGTTCTGGATACTTATGAAAATGTCTTCTTAACTGCACAATATACTCATGATCTTTTTTTACCTGTTCCATGAGTGTTGTTTCAAGTGGCTTCATACACTATTCCTTTCTCAGATATTTGGTATCTGCCAGTTAATCGGTGTTTTACCGTGTTCCTGTAAAAAGGCATTGGCTTTTATAAAATGATTACAGTCGAAAAATCCATGGTACGCACTCAGAGGTGAGGGATGCGCACATTGCAGAACCAGATGTCTGGAAGTATCTATATCCTTTGCCTTTCTTCTTGCATTACCACCCCATAGCAGAAATACAACAGGGTCCTTTTTTGCATTAATCTGAGCAATCACATGATCTGTAAATTCCTCCCAGCCTTTTCCCTGATGAGCAAGAGGATGAGAGTCTTCCACTGTCAATATCGTATTCAGAAGAAATACCCCTTGCTTTGCCCATGGCATCAGATAGCCGTTATTTGGAATATAACATCCAAATTCTGTCTGTAATTCCTTATAAATATTACATAGAGAAGGTGGAATTCTTACACCAGGATTCACAGAGAAACACATGCCATGTGCCTGTCCTTTTTGATGATAAGGATCCTGTCCTAAAATCACTACCTTAACATCTTTATATGCACATGCCTCAAAGGCTGAAAATACCTGAGGTTTTGGAGGATACACTGCTTTTGTGGCATATGCTTCATGAATAAACGATGCCAATTGCTGAAAATACGGCTTTTGCCATTCCTGCTGTAACCAGGGATACCAGTCATTATGCACCATACTGTTTCCTCCTCTTTCTGCGGTGAACCACAAATACTGTCACAAGTCCTGTTACCAGTATGAGTCCTCCGCCAATACCTAACAGATACCCTTTTGCCCCCTGGAATACATAAGGGTCAGTATAGGTATCCAGCTGGTCCTGAATCTGTTCAAAAGAGCGTGGACCGTCATTCAATAAAATCTGTATGAACTCCTTCTGATTATACTCTGAACCCATAAACAGCTTAACATCTTCTTCCATATTGCAAAATCTCATCATACCGTATCCATAAGAGCTGTACACATAAGGATACTTCAGAGCCAGTTCATAATAGTAATCTGCACTGTCTCCGTTGAGATTCAGAGATTCCATAAAATCTCTGACACCATCTTCATCCCAGCCTTTATAGTTGACTCCGATTTCAATCGCTGCAATCAGGGCGTAGGATATTTTTGTATTAGCCTGCTCATACGCCGCATCTTCTGCATTCAGAATAAAATCATATGCCATTAATTCTGCAAATTGCGCCCATCCTTCTTCATATCCCGTATAACTCAATACTGTTCGGATTGGGTGAGGTGAAGTACTGTAATAGTAGACATTCTGATACAGATGTCCTGGAAATCCTTCATGTGCCAGAGTGCCATACAGATCTACATTATTTTCAACTGTATCCGGATTCACTTTGATCACATTGTCCTGATAGTTATCAATTCTTGGCAGTAAATAATATGCTGCTGTATTTCCTGCCACAACACTTGGATCAATATAATCCACTTTGTAGGTATACCCGTCAATCTGAGGCAAATCACTTTGTCTGACATGCTTTTCAAGATACTGAAGAATTACTTCAGAATCAGACAGAGATATATCCACATCTTCATCACTCATATTGTCCATCAGTACAGATAATTGTTCTTTTATAAATTTACTTAATTCTTTCAGCTGTTTTTCAGGAGAATGAGAAGTACTGGTAGCTTGCTGCAATACTGCTTCATAATACTGTTTTCCTTCATCACTTAAATAATCCGATCCTTGAAATCCTTTCCCTTTAAATCCCTGCAGTGTGGTATAAATCTTTTCACATTCAGGTAAAAATGATTCCAGAATATAGGTACTTACCTGCATCTGCAAATCTGCTTTTTCCTCATCTGTCAGTACATCTGCAGCATTCACATCAGCTTCAAAATCTTTAATGATTGGATTATCTTCCTTTTTACTGCAGACATCCTGGATTTCCTGTAAAGATTCTTCCAGTTCCAGATCATTCATGAAATATCCCTGTTCCACCTGCTTTTCAGTAAGTGCCAGAGCCTGTTCCAGATAACTGACAGAAGTGTTCAGCAAAGTAACATAATCAAAATAATCCTCACGGGTATAAAACGGAAACTCCACAAGATTCTGCATAATTCCCTGAACAGTATTGTTGCTTGGTGTAAACAGCCAGTAATAATGTGCATAGGTATCACTTTCAATGGTTGCCTCATAACTGTCCTTTACTGCAAGATAATCCTGGTATTGCGTTGCTGTAAATGAAGATGTATCAAAATCCTGCAGTTTTTTTACAGCTTCCTTAAATTCTTCATTTTCTTCTTCCAGGTCTATCGCCCCGAATGTCACTTCAGGTTTTTCCATACCGTAAGATGTATAATCCTGGATTTTAAAATGCATGGTTACGTAATCCTCTTCCATCAGTTGTCTGAACTGTTCATCCAGAAAAGCATCAAATTCTGCATTTCTTTCTTCTGCCTGAACAGTGCATGGAACGCCGGCAATCATTAACATAATGCAAAGTGATTTGATTATTATCTTTTTCATACGTATCTCCTAAAAAAGAACTACATTTTCTCTGTAGTTCTTTTATTTTACCTTACAGCAACGATAACTGACAATCCCGGAACATATACCTCGTGTCTTGGTTCATTGCTTGTATTCCCATTTTCATCAAAGATAGTCATCCATTCTTCATTATAATAATATGTCCTGTAATCATAGGTAGGATTGAAGATAACGCGTATATGGGATAAATTTGTTGTCTTATCTTCATGGTCAATGTCCATCACTACCACACTGTTATCCACAATAGAAACATGGACACATTGCTGAATATCCTGCTGTGTATGTACATGAAATCCTTTTAAAAGCTTTCTGATACTGATGGCTTTACGTGTATATTCCACAACACCACTGTTCATGATGGCTCTTTCCCAGTTCATCTGGTTGATGTCATCACCGGCATTATAGGAATTACAGTTATCATTCTTTGTACCACAGAATTCCTGTCCTGCATGCAGAAAAGGCACACCAATTGAAAATAACACTGAGGCATTTAACATCTTCATTCTTCTAAGACGTATATCCCTTGGCTCTTCATGGCAACAGGAACGCATCTTATCCCATGCAGTACCATTATCATGTGTTTCCACAGAGTTAATGGTTTTATTGGCATCACTGAAACGGAAGAAGTACGGATCACCGAGTACATTTCCTGTTACAGCAGAGCACATGGCAAAGGCTTTGTCCAAAGCACCGGTGATATAGCCTTTTTCATATCTGGCATCATCACTTGTACGGCCTTTGACAATATCTCTGAAATAATCATTGAAATGACCAACATCTTCCATTAAGTTCTGATTAACAATACAGGCTTTCTTCTTAGGATCCAGAAGAGTAGGCATATCCCAGCCTTCTCCATAGAAAATGACATCTTTTTTTATCTTTCTGACTTCTTCTTTTACCTGGTTGATTGTCTCTACATCCAGAATCCCCATCAGATCAAATCTGAATCCGTCAATATCATACAGTCTGACAAGTTTTTTGCAGACATCCACAATATATTTTCTGACCATAGGCTGTGCAGAAGAAAAATCATTACCACAATAGGTACCGTTAGAAAGGCCTGCACGTTCGTTATATCTGAACCAGTAATATGGAACAGTATTATGGAATGGATTTCTTTCAGAATCATAGACATGATTGAACACTACATCTAAAGTGACACGCATATCATTCTTGTGGAATACAGAAACAAGTTTCTTAAATTCCTTCATTCTTGCATAAGGATCTTCCGGATTACTGCTGTAACTTCCCTCCAGTGTCAGATACTGAGCAGGATCATATCCCCAGTTATAGTTTCTTTTCGGATGTAATTCATCTACTGTTGCAAAATCCATAACAGGCTGTAACTGTACATGAGTAACTCCAAGGTTTGCAAGATAGGACATGCCTGTCCAGAAACCTTTATAGGAAGTCTGTTCCTGAGCAAGGGCCTCAAATGTTCCGTGAGTCATAGAACCACATTGTTCAAATGAAGTCATATCTCTGACAGAACATTCATAAATAACAGACTCTACAGGCTGTTCGATGTGTGTACGCAAAGATTCTGCAGGAATAGTCTCCAGTACTTTTTCATCAATAACAGCACTGTAACGACTGTTGGCATTGGAACTGACGCCATAAGGATCAACAGTTTCTATAATCTGACCGTTTCTTGCCACAAGATAAGCATATAAAGCATGTGAAAGATCTCCTTTTACACTGGCTGTATATACACCTTTCTTTTGACGTTGCATAGGATAAATATGTGTTTCTCCATGATTAATCACTTTAACACTGACACCTGTTGCAGTAGGCGCCCACAGAGTAAACTTTGTATTCTCTTTGGAATATTGCGCCCCAAAAGTCACATCATCCACGTAAAATTCTCTGGAAAATCTTTCTGTCTGACAGATCAGTCTCATCTCCAGCGGAACACATAATCCATGGCTTTCATGTACTGTGTATTCCAAGCCAAAAGGGAGGTCTTCCTCGATGGTCAGGCAATACACACTGGTTGCGGTGGCATCATCCACACTGACAACTTTCAGATCTACATAATGACCCTGAGGTGATGTGAGATAGAAATACTCACTCCTTCCCTGATAGAAATTCCGATGTATTAGAATCGTGATCTTTCTATACTCATCCATGTAGGCATGCATTGCTGGCATTTAAGTTCCTCCCTTTATATGTTTTGTTTATTCATTAAAATTTGAATGGTGTTAAACCCCAGATTTCCTTGGCATAATCATCAATTGTTCTGTCACTGGAGAAGTATCCGCTCTTAGCGATGTTTACAAGACACATCTTAGCCCATTCATGACGGTCATTGTATCTTCTTTCAATTTCTTCCTGTGCCTTAACATAACTGTCAAAATCAGCCAGAACAAAGAATTCATCATTCTTAGAAATCAGTTCATCATAAATTCCACGGAAGTCTTCAACATCACCTGTCCAGAAACCGTTAATGAATGTGTCCATAACATCGCGGATTCTTTCATCATTACGGTAATAATCGAATGCATTGTAGTTATATCGTAATGCATTTAACTCTTCTACAGTATGACCGAAGATAACGTCATTATCTCTTCCAACCAGAGCGTCAATTTCCACATTGGCACCATCCAGTGTACCCAGTGTAACAGCACCGTTCATCATGAACTTCATATTACCAGTACCACTTGCCTCTTTACCTGCCGTGGAAATCTGTTCAGAAACATCACTGCCAGGCACAAGAATTTCACTCATTGTAACACAGTAGTTAGGCAGGAAAACAACCTTTAACATGGAGTTAGTTTCAGGGTCGTTATTAATCTTATAAGATACACAGTTAATCAGTTTGATAACATTCTTTGCAAATGTATAGGCACTTGCTGCTTTTGCTCCAAACAGGAAGGTATGTGGTGTAATCTTGAAGTTCTTATCACTCTTTAATCTCTGATATAAATAGATGACGTACATGATATCCAGTAACTGACGCTTATATGCATGTAATCTCTTTACCTGAGAGTCAATAATACTGTCAGGATCAATTTCCACACCTGTCAGATTCTTAACATACTTGGCAAGCTGTACTTTACGTGCTTTCTTTACTTCCAGGAACTTATCCTGAACTTTTTCATCATCCACATACTTCATTAAGTCTTCAAACTTAGTGTAGTCTGTTTCATATCCTGTACCGATAGTTTCATCTAACAGTGCTTTTAATTCAGGGTTGGCATACAACATCCATCTTCTTGGTGTAATACCATTTGTCTTATTCTGCAATTTATTTGGATACAGACGAACATAATCACGGAATACATCATCTCTTAAAATTTCAGTATGTAACTTAGCTACACCGTTTACTGCATGAGAACCGATAATGGCCAGATTTGCCATGTGTAATGTTCCATCTTTCAGAGGTCTTGTACGATCTACAATAGCAGGATCTTCCGGACATTCAGCATATGCCCATTCACAGTATCTTCTGTCGATTTCCTGAATGATCATACTGATACGTGGAAGTAATTCCTGTACATAACGGAATGGCCATTTTTCAAGAGCTTCGGACATAACTGTATGGTTTGTATAAGAAACTGTTTCTTTAACAATATTCCACGCATCAATCCAGGAGTATTCATAATCATCCATTAAGACTCTCATCAATTCAGGAATAGCCAGAACAGGGTGTGTATCATTCAACTGAATAGCAACATATTTTCCTAATTCTTTCAGATCTTTATGATTCTTCAGATAAGAGTCCACGATACTGTTAATACCTGCACATACGAAGAAATATTCCTGCTTCAGGCGTAAAATCTTACCTTCTTCTGTAGAGTCATCAGGATATACATTTAATGTGATGGCATCTACATCGGAAAGATACTTTCTGTAGTCTTCATTTTCAGGAATATCATCAGATGGTTCTGCAGACCAGAGACGTAATGTGTTTGTTGTCTTTGTATTTGCACCAATCATTGGCATATCATATGGAACAGCAAGTACATGTGTACAGTTGACATGTTCAAAATGCATATTTCCCACTTCATTATAGTTGACTCTCATTTCACCATAGAATTTTACATCTACAGTATGTTTTGGCTTACGGATTTCCCATGGGTTACCAATACGTAACCACATATCAGGAACTTCAATCTGTTCCCCACGATCATTGATGACCTGACGGAATAGTCCGTTACGGTAACGGATACAGTTACCATTTACAAGATAATTGTCAGAAGCACTGGAATCCATGAAACAGGCTGCAAGTCTTCCAAGACCACCGTTACCTAAACCTGGATCAGTTTCCTGGTTTTCGATATCTTCATAGTTAATACCAAGATCTTTTAAACCTTCTACAACAATGTCATAAATACCAAGATTCTTCAGATTAGTTCTTAACATTCTTCCCATTAAGAATTCCATGGAAAAGTAATATACCTGTTTAGCATTCTGCTTAGTACTTGCTACTTTTGTGTCTTTCCAGTTTACACTTGCATAGTCACGAACCATGTTGCCAAGAGTCATGTACTTCTCAGTAATGTGAGTATCCTGAACTTCACATCCATAAGATTCTACAAGTCTTCTACTGAATTCTTCTTTAAACTCTTCTTTATTCTTAAACATTTTAAGCTCCCTTTCATAATGATTATTTCTAAAACTGCTTGATTATTATACCAAAGAGGTGTCATAAAAAACCAGAATCACAAAAAACTATGGTATAAAAAGTATATTTCAAGCTGTTTTCCACCACATTCGAAACCGAATTTGTTTCATTTTGCATGAAAATCAACCTGATCTGTTGTATTTATGACACATTTTAATGGTATATGCTATCCATTAATGCTTTCAAACAAATCCGGACAGGTTCCTTCAGAAAAAAGAACCTATGAAATCATTCATAGATTCTTATATACAACCTTAAGCAAATAATGGTTTCAGTGCTTCAGCAAGAGCATCTTTTTCTTCTGTTGCTTCAGCAAGATCTTTACCTTTAGTTGTAAAGTATGTCTTAATCTTTGGCTCTGTACCACTAGGTCTGACAATCACTACTGCTCCATCATCCAGATCATAACGTAGTACATTTGCTGTTGGTAAACCAGTAGATGCAGTATCTTCATAGTCTGTCACCTTAACAACAGCATGTCCTGCAAATTCTTTAGGAGCATCTTTTCTTAAGCTTTCCATAATGCCAGCCATCTTATCCATACCAGATAATCCAGGGAATTCGAAGGAATCCACCTTGTTGAGGTATCTGCCATACTGTGCATAGATTTCTTCAAGACGCTGTTTGATACTGGAACCTATAGAACGATAATACGCTGCCATTTCACAAATCAGCATAGAACCGATTATTGCATCTTTATCACGAACATATGGTCCTGCAAGATATCCGTAAGATTCTTCAAAACCAAAGATAAATCTGTCTACTTCACCATCTGCTTCCAGCTTGGCAATCTGATCACCAATCCACTTAAACCCTGTCAGTGTGTGTCTGAGTTCTACACCATAATGTTCTGCTACTGCTTCTGCAAGTGGTGTGGAAACAATAGACTCCACTGCAACAGGATTCTTTGGCATTGTACCCTTTTCAATTCTTCCCTGACAGATATAGTCAAGTAAAAGAACACCCATTTCATTACCTGAAACAAGTTCATAGGTTCCATCAGGACATTTCATGGCAATACCTACTCTGTCTGCATCCGGGTCTGTTGCAAGCATCAGATCGGCATCTGTTTTTTCAGCAAGTTCCAGTCCCTTCTGTAGTGCTTCAAAGATTTCAGGGTTAGGATAGGAACATGTTGTGAAGTATCCGTTAGGATATTCCTGTTCAGGAACAATAGTGATATCAGAGATACCCATATCTGTAAGAACCTTTGTTACAGGGACAAGACCAGTACCATTTAATGGAGAGTATACAAGCTTTAATCCGGCTGTCTTACATAATCCCGGTCTTACCTGTCTTGCTTCAATTGCTTCATATAAAGCCTTCTTGCAGTCTTCTCCAACAAACTGAATCAGACCTTTTTCTACACCTTCGGCAAAAGAAATATAGTTTGCACCGTGCAGTACATCCGTTTTCTGAATTTCATCATATACAATGGCTGCGGCATCATCTGTCATCTGACATCCATCAGGTCCATAAGCTTTATATCCATTATATTTAGCAGGATTATGAGATGCCGTCACCATGATACCAGCGTTGCAGTTGTAATATCTTGTTGCAAAAGATAATGCCGGAACAGGCATAAGTTCATCATAAATACGCACATGAATACCATTGGCTGCCAATACACTTGCTGCATCCTTTGCAAAAGTCCATCCTTTTAAACGTGAGTCATAGGAAATAGCCACTGTTTGTGTACCACTCTGTGTTTTTACCCAGTTGGCAACACCCTGTGTTGCCTGTCTGACAACCCAGATGTTCATACGATTTGTACCGGCGCCTAAAGTACCACGTAAACCTGCTGTACCAAACTTTAAGGATACAGCAAAACGTTCCTTGATAGCATCTTCATCATCTGCGATATCACGCAGTTCTTTACCAAGGTCAAAATCAATCAGGTCTTCATTTACCCAACGGGTATATTCCTCTTTATACATATGTAATTATTATCCTCTCTTTGGAACTGTTACAGAAATCAGGGCGTTCCAATCCCTGATTAAGAAAAAAACGGGAAGCACTCAGTTCTTCCCGTTTTGACTTATGAAATTAAGCAATTACTTTCTGAGCACGTAAAACGTCTTCAATTGTCTTAACTGCAACTTCTTCGTCTTCACCATCACAGCTGATAGTAATTTCAGACTGTGTAGGAATACCTAAAGACATAACGCCCATGATGGACTTCATGTTTACTGTACGGCCTTTATAAGCTACTTTTACTTCACTCTTGAATTTGCTTGCAGCGTTAACAGCTACAGTAGCTGGACGAGCGTGAAGTCCTACTGGATCAATTACTGTTACTGAAATTTGTTTCATATCAATCATTCCTCCTAATATTTTTAATGACTGTTTTTATTTTACCCCACCTATACTGAGTTTACAAGCGGTTACAAAATCTTTCTTTTATTTCATGGCATCCCAGTTAAATCTGCCATACAACTTCAATTCTTCGCTGATTTTCTCAGCCAAAGAGGATGTAAAGACAGCAGGTTTACATCTCCATGTCCAGTTATCTTTATCTGCTCCAGGAGTATTGATTCTTGCGGAATCATCTGCTTGTAAAAGATCCTGAGCCTGGACAATTGCCACATCACATGGGGAGCCATAAGCACATTTTATCATGCCTTCACTCAGCTTTTCCACAGAAACTCCAAGATAGGCGGCTGCTCTTTTGGCACGTACAGATTCTTCTTTAATCCATCCTTTTACTGTATGGTTATCATGGGTACCAGTATATACTACTGCATTTTTATCACTGTAGTGATATGGCATGTAGTATCCGTCCGGGTCATTTGGGTCAAAGGCAAATTCCAGTATTTTCATGCCGGGATATCCGGATTCTTTGACAAACTGTTTAAAGTCTTCTGTCAGTTCTCCAAGATCTTCTACAATCATTGGTTTATCACCATATTGCTTTTTAAAAGCTTCAAATGGTTCCAACCCGACAGATTTACAGTAAATACCCTGCTGACCTTCCTGATCTTCTGCAGGAATCTTATAGTAATCGAAATAGCCTCTGAAATGATCAATTCTCACAACATCATAAAAACGATACTGATGAGCAAGACGTTGTGTCCACCATGCATAACCATCTTGTTTTAAAGCATCCCAGTCAAACAGAGGATTTCCCCATCTTTGTCCAGGCATGCCTGCTACATAAGACAGCGTATTATCCTCATTCATGAGAAAGTACTTTTTACTTACCCATGTATCTAAAGAGTCCTGACCAGAGTAAAACGGAAGATCCCCTATAAGCAAAATACCTTTTTCATTGGCATATTCTTTTAAAGAGAGCATTTGCTGGTAGAAGAAATATTGCATCCTTAACTGCATGGAAATACTGTCATGAAGTTGCGCACTGATATCTGAATTTTTAGCAGTTTCAAAATCCTGATATTCCTGAGGCCAGTACACCCAGCTTTTACCTTTCTGCTGTTCCTTGATAGCCATAAACAACGCATAATTACTCAGCCAGAAACCTTCTTCTTTAATAAAGTCAAAATATGTAGCCTTATCTATTTGAGTAACTCTTGAGCAAGCCTTCTTAAGTATTTTAAATCGTTCATTATATAGCTTTCCATAATCTATTTTTGTTATCTCTTTAGTTTCAGAATATGTCTGAAGATCTTTTTTTGTCAGATATCCCTGTTCTTGTAAATCCTCCAGATCAATCAGATAGGGATTTCCCGCATAGACACTGGACAGCTGATAGGGTGAATTACTATACCCCGTTGGTCCAAGAGGCAGAATCTGCCAGTATGTAAATCCTGCTTCAGACAGGAAATCTATAAACTCTCTTGCGCTTTTTCCTAATGTCCCAATACCATATCTGGATGGTAAAGAGAAAATAGGCATTAATACGCCTGCACCACGTTTCATATTGTTCAACTCCTATTTATGATATGGTTCATTATGCATAATCCTGAATGCTCTGTAAATCTGCTCCAGTACAATGACTCTGCATAACTGATGAGGGAAGGTATTATCAGATATCTTCCATCGCATATTTGCTCTTTGAATCAATTCCTGAGAAACCCCAAGGGATCCTCCGATAACAAAAGTAATCTTATTATGAGAATACGTATACAGATCCTGGATGGTTTTAGATAACTGAACAGAATCACATGTCTTTCCTTTCAGATCCAGTAAAATAACATATTCTTCCTGTCTGATCTGCGCCAGCATTCTCTGTCCTTCAATCTGTTTTACTTTTTCATCATCTGAAGCACTGTTATTCTCAGGAGCTTTTTCATCCTGAACTTCAATAATCTGTATTTTGTCATATGGCTGAATTCTTGAGGTGTATTCCTGGACTCCCTCTTTCATCCATTTCATACGCATTTTCCCACAGCAAACCAATTTAATCACTCTGCAATCACACTCACTGTCAATTCTTTTCCATCACGAAGAATATTTAAAGTACATTCCTGAGAAGGCTCTAAGTCATATTGGATTTCTCTTAAGTCCTTAACATCTTTAACTGCAATTGTGTTGATTGCAGTAATCACGTCATTCACCTGCAGAATATCCTTTGCATTTCCGAATACCCCTGTCACAAGAATACCGCTGGATAAGTCTAAAGAAAGATTATGTTCATTTTTCTGATATGGTTTAAGTCCAGCAATATCTCTGTATTGAATATTGAGCATACCTCTGGTCACATTACCTGCATCTACAATTTCATCGTAAGCTGCAATTGCATCATTAATACCGATACTTTCTGTATACATCTGCTGCTCGTTGGTAATAATACCTACAACTTCACCTGCAACGTTCACAAGTGGTCCGCCTTTACAATGTTGAACAGAAGTGTCACTTTTCAGTATCTGCACCGTATGTGTATTCACACTCTGTGATTGAATAATTCCCATACTGGATTCCGTCTCCAGAGTAACGCCATTGCGTCCACCCATGGCAACCACAACTTCACCTTCCATTACTTCGTCACTGTCCGCATGCTTTAATGCACTTGCCGTAAAACCACTTTGTATTTCTACTACAGCAATTCCTGTTATGTCATCTTTGCCAAGCACTTTTCCTTCGGCAACTGCACCGGAGTCAAAAGTGACGCTGACTGTTTCTGCATCCTGTACTACATCAGCACTTGTCAAAATATGTATGACTGTATCCACACATGAAAATACACAGCCTGCGCCATCTTCCACCTGCACAACACTGCCTCGTATAGAAGAAATCATTTTAGACAGATCACTAGTATAATTCGTGATTTCATATTCAATCTGATTCGTATCAGATGTTACTGCATTTTTGGAAATATCATGTATGCGCACTGTCAGAAAAACATTCCATGCCAATAGCACAGCACACACTGCCGTAAGAACTTTCTTCATCGTTTTCCCCTTTTGTAGTAATTTCAAATTGTCCCAGTGCTGAAATGATTAATTCATGACTGAGATCCGTATGTTTCTTTAACATGTCATAACTTATCTGCAAAGCTTGCTGTCGTGTATTTCCTTCCTGGGAAATATGGGCCAGAAAAATAGACTTTGTTTTGTTTGTTACTATTTTGTCTAAAATATCCGCACAGTCTTCATTACACAAATGTCCTGAATCACTGATAATTCTTGATTTGATAAACTGTGGTCTTCTGGTATGCATAAGCATATCCACATCATGATTACTTTCCAGAATGATATACTCTGCACCTTTTAATAAAGGGATATATTTTTCAGAGACGTAGCCTGTATCTGTAATATACACACATTTTTCCATGCCATTATCAAAAATATATCCTGTTGTATGCAATGCATCGTGGCTTAACGCAATTGGTGTAATACGTAAAGTTTCCACAGTAAATGGCTTTAAGGGTTGTACTGATAATGTCTCAATATCCGGAATATCCACAGGAGAATAGATTGTCAGATCACTGAAATGTCGTATCTGTGACACATGATCTGAATGATCATGTGTTATTAACAGGGCATCTATTTCCTCTTTGGAAACATGTACTTTTTCAAAAGAGGAAAACAAATACTTTTTTGTGGTACCGCAATCAATCATGATACAGGTGGTACCATCTCTGATAATACAGCAGTTACCTTTAGAACCACTGGCCAAAACATCAATTCTCATTTTAATACCCCGAACAATCCAGATATCCACTGCAAGGATCCGTATTGTTATACGGCCCGCCTACACCTACATAGAAATGAATATGCGGCCCTGAAGCATTTCCACTCATACCTATCTGACCTATTACTTCACCTTTTGCAACTACTGTACCTAACGGTTTAGGACTAGGTGAATTCATATGAGCATAATATGTATAAAGACCATTATTATGATTAATAACAACATAGTTACCGCTTAAATAATGATAACCGTTTTCTTCAATGACACCATTGTCTGCCGCAAGCACTTCGCCATAGGAATTATAGACATTAATAATGTCAATAGCCTGATGATTTGCATAACACATCCATCTGCAGCTGATAGCCACATTTGTAGTAGGCCACTGGAATACACCTGTTCCAACATCAGATTGCTGGAAAGTACCTACATTCACTATTTCATCCGTTGGCTCCTGTATAGTAACTGAAGAGAGTAATGTACCTTTCATCAGAACACCATTAGTCCATGTTTCCTGATACAAGGCATTTCTAACACCGTTACTTCCTGTCTGGATGACTTCCTGTTCTCCTTTAAGCAGAGAATCATCTGTATGATATTGGACATCAGGATAGATCTGTTCTTCTCTTAAAGCTTCTTTTGTAACATTAATGGTTATAGGTGAATTGAAGTAGGTAACACACAGCTGATCACCTTTTTCAAGAACCTGTTGTACATCAGAAATCTTATCTGCATTAATATTCATAATCTGTTGTGCCGTCAGACCATGATTTTTTGCTCCAACACCTTCAACTGTATCAAATTCTTCTACAGTGTAATATTCTTTTTCAGTGTCTTTACCATATTCGAGATATTCCAGCACCTGCTCCTCAGTTGTGTAAATCTGATCACTTGGCGCATAGCCTGTATCTACTGTAATAGTCTGATTAATAGATACACCTGTATCTCTTCTTCCATATCCGGTTAAAGGCTGTGTGGATTTTCCATTGGTCAGAAGGTTTAATGACTCCTGAGAAATGAAAAAGCTCAAAAACTTATTCATGGCTGAATGATACAGTGCTTCATCGGAAACATAAATTCTGTCAAAAACATCAGTACCATCCGCAAAAGAAACTTCATAAGCTTTTAAAGAAAACAGATCATTTTCATTTAAATAATTGAAAATATCCTCATCACAGTCAGTGTAGGAAAAATAGGATTGTTCATTGGTTACATACACATCTTTCCCTAAATAGACGGAAGAATTTGGAAAATCTTCTTTATAGTGTTCGGTATATACATCTTTCAAAAAGCTGTCCAGTTTTGATTTTGAACTTAGAACCCCCACGTAAACATCTTCGTTATATACTTTATAAATAGTGTGAGAAGTCTCAGAGACTTTAGTCACTTCCTGGTGAAATAATCCCTCTGTTTTCCCATCAGAAATTGAAGCAGAACTGAAATATGGAAAAATCATAGGCAAGACTACCACTATGACTACACTGGCAAGAAAACATAAAAACAAAGTCAGAAACTTTTTCATTCCGGAATCTCCCTGTTATTTTCCAAGTTATATAAACAGTTCGTATCACCCTTGAAGGCAAGAGTGATTTTTCTTGTTGCACCGTTTCTGTGCTTGGCTATATTAATTTCCAATGTTTCGGTACCGTTCTTCTCTGCTTCTTCTTTAGCTGCCTCATTATAGTAAGCATCTCTGTATAACATCATTACCACGTCGGCATCCTGCTCAATGGCACCGGATTCACGTAAGTCAGATAACATCGGACGTTTGTTCTCTCTCTGTTCTACTGATCTGGATAACTGAGACAGTGCGATAACCGGAACATTTAATTCACGTGCGATATTTTTCAGACCTCTTGAAATATCTGAAACTTCCTGCTGACGGCTTTCACCCGAACTCTTTCTATCTCCTGTAATCAACTGAATATAGTCAATCAGAATCATAGATAATCCGTGTTCTGCCTGCAGTCTTCTTGCCTTTGCAGCAATATCACTGACTTTGGACATGGAATTGTCATCTATAAAGATTTTACATGCTCGCAAATCACCTGCTGCTGCATTAACATCATTCCATTCAGAGTCCGTCAGTCTTCCAGTTTTCAGTTTATCAGAAATAACCTGTGATTTTGCACTTAAAAAACGCATTGCCAGAGATTCAGCACCCATTTCCAAAGAGAAAATAGCTACGGCTTCTTCAGGCTGAAACAGTGCTATGTTCATAGCCAGATTTAAAGATACAGCTGTTTTCCCCATAGAAGGACGTGCAGCAACAATAACGAGATCTCCTCTTTGGAATCCGTGCAGTGTTCTGTCCAGTTCCTGAAATCCCGTTTTCAAACCGGTGACATCTGAACGATTTTCTGCCATCTTATGAATATTCTCCAATACGGAATTCATAAGTTCCGGTGTTCCTTTAAACTCTCCGGCACGTCTGTTATGTGATACTTCCAAAACGTGTTTTTCAGCTGCATCAAGATATTCATCTACACTTGGCTGACCTTCAAGTCCTTCTTCTGCAATTCTCTGGGAAACCTCAATCATTTTGCGCATCAATGCTTTATCTCGAATGAGATTCACATAATGTTTAGTGTTATAACTTGTGACCGAAGCATCTAACAGTTTTGTCAGATATTCTTGCTTACCTACCCTGTCTAACAAATTCTTGTCCTGAAGACGTGTAGATACACTTGTAATATCTACAACTGTGCCTTCCTGAAATAATTCACGACAGACAACAAAAATATCTTTGTTGGCTTCGGAAAAGAAATCGTCCGGTTGTAATCCTTCTTCAATAGCTAGTCGTGCAGAACCTGGATACACCATCATGGTACCCAGCAGGCTGGCTTCTGCTTCTAGAGCGGAAGGAAGCTCTTTAGGCATTATTGTTCACTCCCAAATACATGTACATTAATTGTACCAACTACACCTTTGTGTAATTCAACTCTGACTTTTGTTACACCAAGAGACTGAATAGGGTTTGTATCAAGAATTTTACGTTTATCTACACTCACGCCTTGTCTTCTGAGCTGTTCAACTATCTGTTTTGTACTGATGGAACCGAAAACTCTTCCTCCAGCACCGGATTTTACCTGAAATCTCAATTCCATTTTTTCCAATTTCTTAGCCAGTTCTTCAGCTTCTTCTTTCTGGTGTTCTTCCTCCAAAGCTTCTTCTTTCTTTTGCTTTGCAAGTATTTCTCTGCTGGCATCGGTAGATGGAACTGCTAACCCTCTTGCAATAAGAAAGTTTCTTGCATATCCGTCAGAGACTTCAACAATTTCTCCTTTTTTACCTACTTTTTTTACATCTTGTTTAAGAATCACTTTCATTGGTATCTTCCTCTTTTCTATATTCTTCAATAGCATTCATTAATTCTGCTTTTACTGTTTTTAAATTTGTTTTAGATCTTTGCATTGCAGCAGCTGTCATATGCCCGCCACCATGCATCTTTTCCATAATAGCCTGTACATTGATAGCACCAGAACTTCTGGCAGATATACAGGTTTCATTGGTATCAGAATTTGCAAGGACAAAAGCTGCCTGAACACCTTGAATATCCAATAATGTGTCAGCAACCTGTGACATCAGTGATCTTGTCATTGTGCCACCTTCATATGGTGCAATAATTATTCCTCCGGAATACTGCTCTGCTCCGGCTACAACTTTGCTTTTCAGGTTAAATTCATCATACGTATCTTTCAGAAAATCATTAGCCATCTGAGGATCGGCTCCATATTGACGCAACACACTGCAGGCATCATAGGTTCTGCTTCCGGTACGAACATGGAAATGATCAGTATCAATGGTCATGCCTGTCAGCATGATTGTTGCAACAAGCTCAGAAATATCCACCTGGTTAGAAATGTAAGGAATCATTTCTGTCACAAGTTCACAGGCACTGGATGCACCAGCTTCAATATAAATCAGAACAGGTTTCACTCCAATATCTGTACTTCTTCTGTGGTGATCAATAACCACCACTTTTTTAGCATTTTCTTCCACCTTTGCTCCATTAGACTGCAGAATATTATGGTGATCAGTCATAATCACAAGTGTAGAAGGGCGTAATTGGTTTAATGCTTCAGATTCAGTTACAAATGTCACTTCCTCACTTAGTTCTTTTTTGTATTGATCCATAGCTGCGGCAAGTTTTTCTTCTATACCACCGCTTTTAGCAATAATACAAACCGGCTTATGCAGAGCCTGTACCATTTTAGCTAGACATAATGCACTGCCTATACAGTCAAAATCTGCATTTTTATGTCCTGCAATAATAACATTACTGGAAGAGTAGATTAATTCTCTTAAAGAATGCGCCATAACTCTTACTCGCACTCGGCTTCTCTTTTCAGCTGCTTCTGTGCTTCCGCCAAAATATTTTACATCTTCACCCTTCACCTGAACAGCAACCTGATCGCCACCTCTGGTCTGTGCAAGATCAAGAAGATTCGTAACCATATCATCCATTTCATCCAGATCACTTGTTCCTCTTGCAAAAGCAAGTGACAGAGTAATTGAAACATCTTTAGATTGAGCAGCTTTTCTGACTTTGCTTAACAGTGAGAAACGATCTTTGACCAGATCGGCAAAAATCTTTTCGTTCAGTACTAATAAATATCTGGAATTATTTAAGCGTTTAACCAGTATTCCATGTTCTCTGCAATATTCTGTAACAGGTGTACGTACTGCCGCATTAATCATACTGGATTCTGATTCATCCACATATTGAACACTTTCTTCATAGTTATCGAAATTGGCTAAACCAATAACCATTTTTTCATGAAGATAGGTTTCTTTATAAGTATATTCGTTTGTTATGTCTCGAAAAAATAATACCGGTTCATCACTTTTTCTTCTGACTTCATATACACAGTCATCAAGGGATACCTGTACAGTATCACTGTCACCGGACAAAATAGCACCCGTTTCTGGAAGCCATGCTGTGAGTCTTTCGCCAATGCGTGTAATACCTCTTACTTTAAATAAGTCACTCATCCAGGTAATCATATAATCATCATCATAAATGACAATTCCTACACCGCCTGTCAGATACGCTTCTTCTGCAGAAGCTCCTAAAATATTCTTTACACCAATAGATTGATTTTCAGCAGATTCTTCAAAAGAATCAAAAAGATAGTACATCAAAGTACCTTCCGAAAAAACAATTGCGATGGGTAATACAACATTCCATTTTAAAATAAATGCAACAAAAATCAGAACTAAGCATTGTAATAATAGTGCAAGAATAATAAACCTCTTTAAATGTAATAATTTTTCACGCATATTATCTCTCCTCTAACAGACGGTGATGGAAGTCTGTTGTGATATACATGAATCCTAAAAAGGCAATGAACATATTCAACCCTATACACAGAAAAAATATAGGTAAAATAATCCATTTCCCGACAGATGGAAACTTGATACGTAAAAAAGAATAAACTCCTATCATGCCAAATACAACAAGAAAGAACAGGCAGGCCATTCCAATACCTTGAACTCCCATCTGTATTGTATCATTTGCTAAAGGTTTTTGAATGGTATACATATATCCAAACATACCCGCCAGAGCAATATATCCGCTGATCTTATGAGGAAAGTATTGTTCAATGGATTTTGCAGGAGGCAAAGCATAGTGAAATCTTTTGAGAAGAAGTCTTGAAACAAGGTGAATAACCAAACCATCCAGTAATCCAGACAGAATTGTTGAAACAATCATGATTTCCTTAAGAAAATTATCCACATTCACCATAGCATCCAGATTTATCCCACTCTGGGCATTCATATTGGAAAACATATCTTTATATAAAGTTAATTCCTCTCCAAGGTCGTATCCAAAGAAAGAAGCAAACACAATCATAGTTAATACGGCAACAAATGCACTGAATACCATAGTGGTAATTAGAAGACGATCCGTTTCAACTTTTGTATAGATTCCATTTCCATAATAAGCACCAATACATGATTCCGCAGCAACATAAAATATTGTCTGAGGTGTACCTAATACTACACATAGCAAAATACTGCTTACTATAACAGCTGCACTGGATTTTAATCCATATCTTGCACTGTAAAAAACCATAGGAAGTGGCAATATAAACAGAAATGTCGTTTCTATAATGCCCGCTGTCTGTCTGTTTATTAATAGCAGTGCGCCAATAATTGCAAGCATCATGGCGCCATCTGTCAATCTTCTAACGTTGTTGTTCATAAAATATCCTTTGCAATTTATAAAAAAGTATACCACATAAAAAAAGGACTACCAAACGGTAATCCTGTATTGACTTGATTAGTCCTGTACGTAAGGCAACAGAGCCATCTGACGTGCACGCTTAATAGCTGCAGCCAACTGGCGTTGATACTTAGCGCGAGTTCCAGTTACACGACGTGGTGTAATCTTTCCGTTTGCAGAAATGAATTTCTTCAGGAGCTCAACATCCTTGTAGTCAATGTATTTAACGTTATTTTTTGTGAAATAACATACTTTTCTGCGGCCCATTCTCTGTTTTCTGAATGCCATGATTAGCTTCTCCTTTAATTAGAATGGCAGATCATCACTTGAAATTTCAAATGAATCATCTGTTCCTAGATCATCAAATGAATTTTTAGGTTCAATTGATTGTGAAGATGGATTGGCTGGAGCGCTTGTATAAGAAGGAGTTCTATTAGAATCATAACCTTCTCTGACCTGTCTGCTCTCCAGAAGTTGTACATTATCACATACTACTTCAGTAACATATACTCGTTTTCCATCTTTATCGTCATACGTCCTAGTCTGAAGTCTTCCTTCAACCCCAACCAAATTTCCTTTCTTTGCATAGCTACTCAGGAAATCAGCTGTTTGTCTCCAGGCAACACAATTTATAAAATCAGCCTGTTGCTGACTATTTTCACCTCGTGAAAATCTTCTGTTACAAGCAACTGTAAATTGTGCTACTGACAAACCTGAAGTAGTCTTACGAACTTCAACATCTTTTGTCAGTCTTCCTACTAAAACAACACTGTTAATCATTATTTAGCCTCCTCAGCAATAATGTCACGTGTGATCATGAAACGAACAACATTTGCATTGATACGCATTAAACGGTCAAATTCCTTGACGCAAGCATTGTCAGCTTCAAAAGCTACTACTACATAATAGCCCTTTGTCATATCATCAATCTTGTAGGCGAAATCTTTCATTCCCCATTCATCAGTTTTGTTGATTTTACCACCTTCACGAGTAATGATTCCGTTTAAATCATTAATCAGTGCAGATCTCTTTTCTTCTTCAACTGATGCATTGATGATGTACATAACTTCATACTTTCTCATTTGTACACCTCCTTTTGGACTAATGGCCATATTTATATGGCAAGGGAGTGGCTAATCCACTCGCCGATTTACTATAGCAAAAAAAATGAATTATGTCTATAAAATATAGAGCGAAACATAGTCAATATCATTTTATAACCATTGGCGATAATTTATCATTTCTCATAAACAAAACGAGAAGATCACTTTTGTCATTTTCTAGTAAAAGAAAATCAATAATCCTGTCTATGTCTACTTGCAACACTCCAATAGTATGTTCAGGGTGAATCTTAAATCTAATAACTCCACAATTTCTTACAAGACCATATTTAGTTTTAGAAGCATCACCAAGATAATCCGGAAGAGCTATAAAATTATAGATAGCAACATTATGCATATTTTCTTGACTATAAATTACATTGATTACATCTTGATAAAAAAACTGTTTATAAATATCTCGATTAGCAGGAAGCAAATAAGATCCAGAGTTGAAGTTCCAGCCATAATACTTTGCATCAATAATAGCACAACATTTTTGAGGCCTGCCAAATAAGGGTTTTGTTAATACTCTCTCACAAACAATATCAGGAATATTTAATCTATCTTGGAAAGAAAAAATGAAATCACGTCTTATAACATCTTTATGTCGATTATTAGAATTTTGTTTACCTATCGCCTCCCAGTTATAAACAGAACAATTCACAGATTTAAGATTGACAATTGAAGGTAGAAACGTGCTTTTAAAAAAATATGAATCATCTTTACGAAATAATTGATTTTTAAAATATTTTGACAACATCCACTCGAAAGTTTTCTCAAAATTAAAATAAGCAACAAGTTTTAAAACAGGATAAAAAGAAGATGATATTAATTCATTAGATACCCAATCTACGAAAGATCCAATAAAATCAAAATTTACATATTTTTTTGCACTATGTACTTCATTTACATAAAAGTCAAAAAATCTAGCGTATTTTAAAACTAAACTATTTAATGCATCAGTTGAATACTCAGAAACACGTACTGACTTAGGCAATACTAAAAATAAGTCATCTCGGAATTCAAAGAAACCCACAAAGTTTACATATATATCATTATTAGAATTTTTTGAATATCTAATAAGATTTGGAAAATTAAAAACATACTGCTTTAGAAATTGAAATTTATGTTGGTTAAGTAAAGCTCCATCATTAACAATCTGTATATTCATAATACCCTCCCTATTACACCTTTAGAAATATCCGTTCAAAGGTAATATACAAATTTTTATTTGATGTTTTCTTAATATTCAAAAAAAAGTGAATGTCGTAAGACATTCACTGATATAACCTGGCAGCGAGATCGATTCACCCGAGAGGGCTAT
>CAKVIS010000009.1 GCA_934754415.1 uncultured Bulleidia sp. | reverse complement strand
AAAGGGTGTTGTCAACCACCCTATGATGTAACGCCACTTTAGATAGCAATATCTATAGGGGTTAAAGGTCGGAGGTGTAAACTGTTAGTACGACTGGGCAGTTACAAGCCCATGACCTTTAGGTCGTGGGTAGTTGACTGTATTGATCCTTCACAGTATCAAAGACAGATGGAAGATATAAGAAGACAATACCAGACAGGCGTGTATTATCTGCAGGATGGTGAAAAAATACATACCTATATGGATTCTGTGAGGGGTAACTATGATGCCTTTTATGTGGAGTGTGAACCGTTACGTGTGTTTTATACCGCAGAACAGTATCATCAGTCCTATCTTCAGAAACATCCGGACGGATATTGTCATATTCCTTTAAAGGTTATGAGATATGTGCAGGATTTAAACAGAAGTTTACAGAAACTTAACAGTATCAGTGTAGATTAGAATCGAGGTGACTTGCATGATTGAAAGACTATATGAAGAAGGTTGTTTACAGAACAGAGAGATTTCATGGCTCAGATTCGATGACAGAGTGTTAAATGAAGCAAAGGATACATCAGTACCTTTACTGGAAAGACTGAAGTTTGTCAGTATTTATACATCTAATCTTACAGAATTCTTCAGGGTCAGAGTGGGAAGTCTGTACGACCTGAAAAAAGCTAAGTTTGATAAAGTGGATAATAAGTCAGGTTTAACTGCCAAAGGACAGCTGGATGCGATATATCCTGTGGCTAAAAGGGGCTGTAAGAAAAGGGATACTATTTATAAGGATATTCGTAAGAGTCTTATAAAAGAGAATATCTATGATCTGGATGTGGAGAACTGTACAAAAGCGGAGATTAAATATCTTCAGAAATACTTTAAAACACGTATCCAGCCGGTACTGACACCGCATATTGTAGATGTGCATCATCCGTTTCCTAATCTTTTGACAGGGGTGACATACATCTGTGCGGTCCTGAAGATTAAGAAACATGGTGTATTTGGGTTCGTTGGAGTACCTCCAAGTCTGAATGACATCATTGTATTGCCTGATGAGAATTCTTTCAGATTTGTACATATGGAAGATGTGATACAGTACTTTGTGCCGTCTCTTTTTAAAGATGCGGATATGACAGAAGTGCTGAAAATGAAAATTTCCAGAAGTGCCTATGTAGATCCTGAAGATGAAGCTTTTGATGATATTCATGATTATCGTGAAAAGATGATGAAAGTCATCAAAGAAAGAAGAAAGATGAATATCACACGTATTGCACTGTCTGAAAAACCATCCAGAGAACTGGATAAGTATCTTGTGAAACATCTGAATATTACCAAGCAGATGGTATTCATTGTGAATTCTCCTTTTAATATGAAATATGCCTTTGGACTAGGTAAACTGTTAACAGAGCAGGCACAGGAAAGATTGTTGTTTCCGTCATATGAACCTCAGTTATCCCCTGCATTAAATTACAGACATCATCTGTTTTCCCAGATTCAGAAAAAAGATGTCTTACTGGAATACCCATATGAATCCATGGCTCCTTTTGTCAATCTTGTGAAAGAAGCTGCCAATGATCCACAGGTAGTATCCATTAAGATTACCATTTACAGACTTGCCTCTCATGCACGTCTTGTGGAATATTTGTGTCAGGCTGCAGAAAATGGTAAGGAAGTAGATGTACTGATTGAGTTAAAGGCAAGATTTGACGAACAGAATAATATTGACTATTCCGAAAAACTGGAGGAAGCAGGATGTACAGTATTCTATGGTTATGAACACTATAAAGTACATTCCAAAATCTGTCTGATTTCCAAGAATGACCACGGTACTTTAAGTCATGTGGTTTGTCTTGCGACAGGTAATTTCAATGAAAATACTGCAAAACAGTATACTGATCTTGCTATATTAACCAGTGAAGAAGAGATTATTGAAGACAGTATTCATTTCTTCCAGAATATGATGATTGGCAATCTGGAAGGTAAATATAAGAAGCTTTTAGTAGCACCTAAAGATTTAAAACCTGCTATTTTAAAATACATTTCCCAGGAAACAAAGAAAAAAGAAGATGGCTATATCTTTGTGAAGATCAATGGCATGAGTGATGAAGAAATCATGCAGGCTTTGATCCGTGCAAGTCAGGCAGGAGTGCATGTGGAAATGATTATACGCGGTATCAGCTGTCTGTTACCGGGTATAGAAGGAAAAACAGAAAATCTGCATATTCGCAGTATCGTAGGAAGATATCTTGAACATTCCCGTATTTATGTATTTGGTAAAGGGGATAAGGAAAAGATGTATATTTCCTCTGCTGATTTCATGACCAGAAATACAGAAAGAAGAGTAGAAATTGCGACTCCTGTACTGGATTCTGAAATTCGTGAAAGAATTCATGCCTACATTGACCTTTGTCTGAAAGATACTGTGAAAGCCAGAATGATGTCTTCTACAGGAAGATATACGAAAATTCCATCAGAAGGAGAAAAAATCAATTCACAGGAAGAGATGATGAAACTGACACAGAGTGCCGGTGAGAAGAAGAAAAGATCATCTCAGAAAGGAACACATAAAAACGTTGTGTTTCAGACAAAAGTGAAAAAGTAAGATTGTATGAAAGCGCAAGTGTATTATCATAATGAATTACAAAAAGAATTAGAAGTGAAACAAGGCTGTACAGTAGAAGAAATTCTGCCTGAAGTACCTGTGAAATATCCTGTGCTTTCCTGTCGTATCAGTAATGTCAATCAAAGGCTGGACAGTACACTGCAGGAAGAAGGAAGAATAGATTTGCTGGATATACAGGATAACTATGCCAATATGTCTTATCAGGCCTCTTTGACATTGTTATATATCTGTGGGGTCCATAAGGTGCTTGGAGAAAGTGCACATGTGACCATTTTAAACTCTTTGAGCAAGGGACTGTTTACAACGATTACAGCTTCTCTTACGCAGGAAAAAGTGGAAGAGATAGAAAAGATGATGCACTCTCTTGTAGAAAAGAATCTGCCAATTGGGGAAAAGAGCTATTCCAGAAAAGAAATGATGCAGTATCTTAAAGGCAGAAAAAGACTCAGAGTGGTACAAAGTACAGAGTCTATTGATGAAGCTAAGATGTGTACATTGGATGATGAAGAAGATATTTTCTATCTGCATTTACTACCATCAACAGGATATTTGTCTTTGTTTGAGCTGAAAAGATACAGAAACGGTATTATTCTGAGATTCCCTCATCCTACAGATCCGTTGCATGTGCCTGCATTTGAATCACAGGAACTGTTATATGATGCCTTTTCTGAAGAAACACAATGGGAAAATATTCTGCATATTTCTTATGCGGTAGAACTGAACGAACGTATGAAAAAAGAATATGAGAATATCATCATGGTCCAGGAAGCATTGCATGAGAAAAAGATTGCACAGATTGCCGAGAGTATTAAAAAGAATAAAAAACGTATTATTCTGATTGCAGGACCTTCTTCCAGCGGGAAAACAAGTTTTGCCAAAAGGCTCTGTATACAGTTACAGGTGGTTGGGTTAAAACCGTTATATCTTGGCACAGATGATTATTTTAAAGACAGAAAAGATATGGTGCCGGATGAAAAAGGAAATCTGGATTTTGAAAGTCTGGAGGCAGTGGATCTTCCATTATTCTTTACACAGATGAATGCCCTTCTGGCAGGTGAAAAAGTACATCTTCCAACGTTTGACTTTGTGGAAGGCGTGAAGAAATACGGAGACAGGGAAGTATCTATCGATAATACCCAGCCTGTAGTGATTGAAGGCATTCATGGACTGAATCCGAAAATGAGTGCAGGTATTCCGGATGAGCAGAAATACAGAATTTATATTTCTCCTTTAACTTCTTTAAATATAGACAGACATCATCGTATTCCTACTACAGATGCCCGTATGTTAAGAAGAATTGTGCGTGATGAAAGAACACGTAATAAATCCGCAGAAGAAACCTTAAAAGACTGGTCTTCTGTAAGAAGAGGAGAAGATGCCTACATCTTCCCATACAGTTACAGTGCAGATATGTTCTTCAACTCCTCCTGTGTTTATGAATTGTCTGTGTTAAAAAAATATGCAAAGCCGTTACTGGAGGAAATACCTTCAGACAGCGAGGTGTATTGTGAAGCACAGAGAATGCTGGATTTCCTGAAGTTTTTTAAGGAAATTCCAGACGACAGCTGTATTGTGAATAATTCTCTTATCAGAGAATTTATCGGTGGAAGTATACTTGTAAAGTAAAAGACGTTCATTTCTGAACGCCTTTTTTGAACATAAGGAACAGGATGTAGCCAAGACATGTGCCTAAAGTATTGGTGATAAGATCTGTGATATCGCAGACTCTGTTGATGGTGATCCATGGCTGGGATATCTCGATACATAAAGAACATAAAAATCCTGCAAGTATGACTTCTTTACGCAGATTTGGAAATACACATGGCAGTAAGAAACCAAAAGGCATAAATAACAGAATGTTGTACATAATCTGCCTGTCATAGTCTCCAAAAGCATAAATGACATCTCTGAAAGGAATCAGGTTATAGTTTGGAGCGTCAAAAGTGGGAATCAGAGGCAACAGTGTGAAGTATATCACCACACAAATATATAAATAAAACAGGGTGCGTGTGAAAAGTGTTTTTGTGTCCGTGTGTCTGAACTGTCTGTGAAAAAACAGCCAGTACAAAACACCTAACCCAACGCAGTCTATCAGAGTAATTAATTTCAGCATGTTTATAGAATATCAGATCAGTGTGATCGTTGTGTGAAAAGTAAAAAGTCGGAGTAAAGGGATTCGAACCCTTGACCTCTTCGTCCCGAACGAAGCGCGCTACCAAGCTGCGCCATACTCCGATAAGCAAAAATAATCTTAAACATTCTTTGAAGATTGTCAATACTTATCCGGAAAATTTGGTGCTAAGATACAGGCATGCTGAAAAAGATAAAGGAAAGGAAAAAACTGGTTTTCGGAATTATTCTGTACTGGATAGTATACCTTTCCTGCTTCTTTCTTGTGGAACATGTTATCACAGAACCAAAATGGATCATGCATTGTGCACTGGATGATCTGATTCCGTATTGTAAATATTTCTTAGTGCTGTATATTATGTGGTTTCCATATATTGCCTTTACGATTATGTATTATGTTCTGCATGAATCTGAAAAAAGTGTGATTTCACTTATGAAACGTCTGGGTATTCCCATGATGGTAACCTTGTTAGTGTATATACTGTTTCCCAATGGGACAGATGTAAGAAGTAAAGTGATACTGGATGGTGGAATTCTTTCAAAGGGTATGGAACACTTATGGGCAACGGATCCTCCAAATAATGTCTGTCCAAGTATCCATGTGTTTGTCAGTATTCTTCTGGATCATGCCTTATGTCATACGACAAAGAAAAATAGTTACTTAACATGGATTTCTCATTTTCTTTGTGCAGGTATCCTTGTGTCTACAGTGATGTTGAAACAACATTCAGTCATTGATGTATTTGGCGGTATTCTTGTGGCGGTTGTGGTATTGCTGTATACAAAAAAACAAGACTCTAATGCTGAGTCTTGTCACATTTACATGTAGAACAGGCTTCATCCAGATGAGAGTCTTTCAGAATCAGTTTTAATGTACTGATATTGTCGCTGGTTTCTTTGATAAAGAAACCTCTTTTTGTAAGGAAAGTAATGCCGGGATTATCCGCATAGGTCCGGATAAGAATATAGGCATAATGATTTTGTTTTGCATGAGCAACAATGCGTTCCAGTATTGTCTGCCCATAACCTTCATTTCTATGTTCATACTTTACAAGAAAGTAAGCTTTCAATGTATCATCACTTACTTTTTCCAGAAACATTTCTCCGACAAAGTCCTGACACCCCGGACAGAAGACTAATTTATACTCTCTGTCTGCGTTGTCCTTGACCCATGTCTGATAGAAGCTTTTCCATTCTTCTTTTGGAAACTCTTTGGTGCCATGGTGAAAAGCCATGGTTTTTCTGCTTTTTAAAAACTTCTGGTGATACTGTAATTCTTCAAAGGTAGGCTCTAAAAAGTTTGGCATGGTTTCCTCCGTTTACTTAATAAATATAGTACATAATAAGACAATTGCACAACAGGCAACGGATACAGTGATCAAAGAATGTTCTCTGTAAGACAGTATAATCCCTGCAATCAGGGCAAGTGCTCCTGCTAATGGCGTAGTTGCATCCTGTAAGATGGCAGGGAATGTCATCACTGCCAGGGTGACATAGGGAACATAATATAAGAAGCTTTTGATAAAGGTATTGGTGATGGGTTTTCTGAAGATGGTTAAGGGAATAACACGGATAAGATAGGAGACAAGTCCAGATACCAGAATATAGATATAGATATTATGCATGGGTGTTCTCCTTTTCCTTGTGTGGAAACAGAAAAGCAAAGATGCCTGCAATGACTACTGTCAGAAGAATGGTTCTTGTGCCGGAAGGTATCTTTGTAAAATACGTACATAAGGCACTTGCTGTAAAGGAGATGAGGATAGCTAGTAAGACGTATTTGTCTTTTTTGCATGGTGGTACAATAATTGCCAGAAACATGCCATACAGAGCAACAGATAAGGCGTTAACAAGTAAGGCGGGCAGGATATTGCCTGTCACAATCCCCAGGGCGGTTCCAACAGCCCATGCAGGTACTGCAATACATAAAGCTCCGTAAATATAAGCAGGATGAATGTCTCCTTCTTCAGAAATGGCAATACCAAAGATTTCATCTGTAATACCATACCCGATTGTCATTCTGTGAAGCAGGGAAGTGGAAGAAGAAATGCGCTGAGATAATGCAGTACTCATCAGGACATATCTGGCATTGGCTACAAGCGTGGCAATAGCCATTTCCAGATATGTGCCGTTGGATAAGATGACCTGCAGGTCTGCATATTCTCCGGCACTGGCAAGGTTGACAAGAGATATCAGGAAGCCCTGAAAAGCAGTCATATCTGCTTTTTTCATGGCGATACCCAGAGAAAAAGAAACGGCAAAATATCCTAAGGCAATAGGAGTGCCGTCTTTGATGCCTTTTGAAAAATACTTTTGTTTCATAAAACCTCTACAAATGCAATGGCGATGGTACGACTGTGAGAGATGGAAATCTGTATTTCAGGATGGTTTAAAACATATGGGGCACCATTGGAACCGTGCAATATGGCATAGTCTAAATAGTTTATGTCCTGTGTTGCTTTAAAGATAGCTTCTTTAGACGCAAATCTTCCTGCAAGATATTCTTTTTTCTGTTTTTCTGCAGGCAGAGCGTTATATTCTTCCTGTTCTTCTGCTGTTAAAATATAGCTCACAAAAGAGGAAGATAAACGAATCTGCTCTATTTCCACAATATCTACACCAATCATACTGCAATATTGTACAATGAGATGGTCAGGAAAGCACGGAGGAGTTATGCGAGAATTTCAGGAACGATTTTATCAGGATGCCTATTGTACGGAGTATATAAGTACAGTGAAGGAGTGCAGAAAAACAGAAACAGGGTATGCAATCCTCCTTGAGGATACCATCTTTTATCCCGAAGGCGGTGGGCAGCCTGCGGATACGGGTACTTTAAATGGTATAAAAGTAGAAGACGTACAAAGAGAAAACGGTGTGGTGGTGCAGTATACAAAACAGCCTTTGAAGCAAGGAGAAACTGTGAAGCAATGTATCGACTGGACACATCGGTTTGATCTGATGCAGGCACATAGCGGAGAACATATGTTTTCCGGAATCGTGCATAAAATGTATGGTTACGATAATGTGGGATTTCATATGTCTGATGTCATACAGATTGACTTTAACGGCCCTTTAAATGAAATACAGGCAGAAGAGGTTGAACAGAAAGTCAATGCGTACATATATAAGAATGTGCCGATACTTACAGACTATCCTTCCAAAAGCGAGCTGGAACAGATAGAGTATCGTTCCAAAAAAGAACTGAAAGGGCAGGTAAGAATTATTACCATTCCTGAGGTGGATGTATGTGCGTGTTGCGGCACACATGTAAAAGCCACAGGTGAGATTGGCGTATGTAAAGTGCTTTCTGTGAAAAAACATAAGCAGGGAGTAAGACTGGAGCTTGTCTTTGGAAGAAAGGCCATGGAGTACTTGGAGAAACTGCATGCAGAAAATGAAAAGATTTCCAGGATGTTAAGTGCACCTTCTTTAGAAACCTCTTCCTATGTGCAGGAACTGCTTGAAAGAAATGAAGCCTTGCTGAAACAGATACAGACCATACGTACACAGCAGTTTTTAAAAGAATGTGAAAACCTGCAACCGGGAAGTGCGTATGTCTATGTCAGTGAAGGCAGCACAAGAGAACAGATGCGTTATTTTGCTAAAGAGTTACTGAAGAAAGTGGATATGGCTTTGATTCTGCAACAGGAAGAACATAGTACGGCATATGTGCTGATGTCACTGACAAAAGATGTAAGAGAAACAGATGCGTTGTTAAAGAAAACATTGCAGGGAAAAGGGGGAGGAAGTAAGGAACTTGTACAGGGGTCTTTTACAAACTCTCTTGAAGAAATACTGAAAGTATGGAAAGGAATGGGATTATAAATGTATAAACATGTTTTATTTGATCTGGATGGAACGTTAACAGATTCCAGTGAAGGAATTACAAAATGTGCACAGCTGGCACTGGATCATTTTGGAATTCACGTAGAGAACTTAAATGATTTAAGGGTATTTATCGGACCGCCATTAAGAAATACCTTCCCTTCTTTTGGAGTACCGGAGGATAAAGTGGAAGAAGCAGTGGCGATATTTCGAAGCAGATATACCAAAGTGGGCAAATATGAAAACAAGCCATATGACGGCATTGAAAATCTTCTGAAACATCTGAAGGCAGCAGGGGTGCATTGTTATGTGGCTACTTCCAAGCCTGAAGGAACAGCAAGAGAAATACTGGATAAATTTGAACTGACACAGTATTTTGACTGTATTGCAGGTGCCAGTGAAGACAGTTCCAGAGATTCCAAGGAGAAAGTGATACGGTATCTTTTTACCATGGTGGAGGATATACATTCTGCAGTTATGGTGGGTGATACAGTATTTGATATCATCGGAGCCAGAGAAACAGGTGTAGATGCCATTGGTGTGACATGGGGATTTGGAAATGTGGAAGAAATGAAGGAAAAAGGTGCCCGAAACATTGTGTCAAATTGTTCTGAGCTGGAAGACGTCATACTGGGTGTATGTTAAAATACTTGCGTAAATAAAGGAGATAAAGAATGTTACATAAGCAATTAAAACCATTTCCGGAAGGATTTTTGTGGGGAGCTTCCACATCCGCTTATCAGGTAGAAGGCGCAAACCTTGAAGATGGCAAAGGCCCTAGCTGCCAGGACGTGAAGGAAGTACCTGAAGGAACAAGTGATCTGACAGTCTGTGCAGACCAGTATCATCATTACAAGGAAGACGTAGCTTTAATGGCTGAAATGGGATTCAAGGTTTACCGTTTCTCTATCAGCTGGAGCAGAATTCTTCCTCAGGGTACAGGAGAAGTCAATCCAAAAGGTATTGCATACTACAACAATCTGATTGATGAATGTCTGAAGTATGATATGGTACCACTTGTGACAATGTTCCATTTTGATATGCCTGCAGCACTGGATGAAAGAGGTTCCTGGAGTAACCCTGATTCTGTTGACTGGTTTGTTAACTTTGCAAAAGTTATGTTTGAAAACTTTGGTGACAGAGTAAAATACTGGCTGACAATCAATGAACAGAACATGTTAACACTGGTTGGACCAATCATCGGTACTCTGACAATTCCTGAAGGATGCACAAATGTACTGAAGGAAACCTACCAGCAGAATCACCACATGCTTGTAGCACAGGCAAAGGCTATGGCATTATGTCATGAAATGTTACCGGAGGCTAAGATTGGTCCTGCACCAAACATTTCTTTAGTTTATGCGGCTTCCTGCAAGCCTGAAGATGTTATGGCTTCTCAGAACTTCAATGCTATCCGTAACTGGTTATATCTCGATATGGCTGTATATGGTAAATACAATAATCTTGTATGGAGCTATCTTGAAGAAAATGATGCCACACCAGAATTTGCTGAAGGTGATGCTGAAGCGCTGGCAAACGGACATCCAGACTTTATTGGTTTCAATTACTATTCCACAGCTACTGTAGAATACAGTGACGGAACTGAAACAGCCAAGGGTGGAGACCAGCAGTCTTCTTCCGGTGTGCCTGGAGTATTCAAATCCTTTGCGAACCCTAATCTTCCTCGTACAGAATTCAACTGGGAAATTGATCCGGTTGGTTTCCGTAATACATTAAGAGAAGTATATTCCAGATATCATTTACCAATCATCATTACTGAAAATGGTCTGGGTGCGTATGATACATTGACAGAAGATGGAAAGGTACATGATACTTACCGTATCAATTACTTACGTACACACATCCAGCAGATGCAGTTAGCTATCACGGATGGTGTGGAAATGATGGGTTACTGCCCATGGAGTGCAATTGACCTCATCTCCACACATGAAGGTATGCGTAAGAGATATGGATTCATCTATGTAGATCGTGATGAATTTGAATTACGTACAATGAAGAGATATCGTAAGGATTCTTTCTTCTGGTATAAGAAAGTTATTGAAAGTAACGGACAGGATCTGGATTAATCCTGTAAGCTGTAAGAGACAGTGCATCTGTTTCTTGCAGTTTTTTCTTTTGCCTAAAATAATATTCCGAAATGAGCAAAATCAGTGCATGAAAACAGAACAGGTATTACTATAACAAAGTTCAAAAAACAAGGAGGATGGATATGGCTGGACAAACAAAGGATATGACCACAGGGTCTTCCACAAAACTGATTTTGACATTTGGTTTACCGTTACTTGCGGGAAATATATTGCAACAGCTCTATAACATGGTAGATACCATTGTTGTAGGAAGAGGTGTAGGGGTAGATGCCTTGGCGGCAGTAGGCGCTACAGGTTCTATTAACTTTCTTGTATTGGGGTTTATTATGGGCATGGCACAGGGTGTTTCTATTCTTGTGGCACAGTTTTTTGGCTCAGGAGATATGAGAAGACTGCGTCAGTCTATTACCATGAGCGGGTATATTTCCATTGCGGTATGTCTGCTGATGACAATTATTTCTGTAGCTTTTACAAGAAGTATTCTTGTATTGATGGACACGCCTGAGGCTATTCTTACAGATGCGGTGAACTATATCCGTATTATCTTTCTTGGCATGAGTGTGTCTTATGCCTATAACTTCTTTTCAGGTATTTTAAGAGCAGTAGGGGATTCTAAAAACCCTGTGATTGCCATGGTGATTGCCTGTGTGATCAATATTGTGCTTGATGTATTCCTTGTAATGGGTGTGCATATGGGTGTGGAAGGTGCAGCACTTGCTACAGTGATTGCGCAGGCTTTCAGTGCAGTGTACTGCGTTGTCAGTTATCTGAAAATTGATGAAACAAGAGTGCAGAGAGATGACTGGCAGATGAACTTTGGTCTGTTAAAAGAATCCTTTGTATTATCTTTACCTGTAGCAATCATGAATTCCATTACGGCAGTAGGTGTGATGGTATTGCAGGTTGGCGTCAATCACTTTGGTACACAGCACATTGCGGCCTATTCTGCAGGAAGCAAGATTATGACAGTTCTGGAAACAGTGGGTATGACCTTTGGCTTTGCCTGTTCTACTTTTGTCGGACAGAATCTTGGTGCAGGAAAGATTGACAGAATTCTGAAAGGTGTCAATGAAACAGCACTTGTAATGGCAATATTGCATATTGTGTTAGGTGTGGTAATGGTTCTGACAACAAAACCAATTCTGACGATGATGATAGGCAGTTCACAGCCTGAAGTCATAGAGTACGGATGTCAGTATATGCGTATCCTGTATATTTTCTTATTTGTATTATCTATTTTATGGGTATACAGATGTTCTTTGCAGTCTTTGGGAGATACGGTATTACCGATGGTGTCCGGCTTCGTGGAATTCTTTGCACGCATTGTGTTTACACTGACTTTGCCAAAGCTGATTGGCTTTGATGGTATTGCCTATGCAGAAATTTCTGCATGGGTTGGGGCATGTTGTGTGCTGATTCCGGCATTTTATTATCGTATCAGACAGAAAAAAGAGCTGATATAGATTATCTGTTTCCACACTAAAAACACCTGTGTATATGAAAAAAACATGAAAAGTTTTCAAAAATATTAAGAAAAATCATACAATTGAGTGAAAAAAGCAAGAAAAAAGGATTCAAAACAAGAAAATACTTTGTATAATAGGCATACATCAATTCTGAGAGAGGAGAAAGAAAAGATGAAAAAATTAACAACTACAGCTCTGTCTGCAGTTCTTGCTTTATCCTTAGTTGGATGCGGCGGATCTGGCGACAGTAACACCGGTGCTACTTCCGGTGGAAACATTCTGCGTTTCGGTACATCTGGTATCGAAGGTACATTCAACCCTGTTGTTTCTGATGGTGTGTACGACAACTATGTAGTATCTTTAGTTTTTGAAGGCTTGATTTCCAACGATGCTGAAGGTCAGTACATTCCAAGTTTAGCTGAAAGCTGGGAACTCTCTGATGACAAGCTGACTTACACATTCACATTAAAGGATGGTATCACATTCTCTGATGGTTCCGCTTTAACAGCAGATGATGTTGCATTCACATACAATACAATTAAAGAAGCTGACTATGCTGGTCCTCGTTCTGCTGTAGGTGCTGCTATTGACACAGTTACAGTAGTAGATGACAAGACAATTGCCTTCAAGATGGTTAAGGCTTCTCCTGCAAATATTGCAAACTTCACTTATGGCATCATGTCCAAAGAGTACTATGCACATTCTTCCTTTGAAGAATTAACACAGAAAAACCCTACACCAATGGGTACTGGTAAATTCGTTCTTGAAGATGGAGGCTATGCTCCAAAGCAGTATGTCAAACTGACAAAGAATGAAAACTACTGGGATGCTGAAAATGCTCCTAAGATTGATGGTGTTACACTTTCCGAAGTATCTGAAGATACAGTATTATCTGCATTACAGGCAGGTGAAATCGATATGTGTCAGCCTGCTGCAAAGGCAGAAAACGTTGAAGCAATCGACGGTATGGACAATGCTCACCTGGTATCTTACTTAGGTAATGGTTACACATTCATGGCATTCAATACAACAAGACCTACACTTGCTCAGACAGAAGTTCGTCAGGCATTAATGTATGCATTAGACAGAAAGTCTTTCTTAAAAGCTGAATATGGTTCTGATGACCTTGTTTCCTTAGGTATGGCTCCAATTTCTCCAGTATCCTGGGCATATCCTGGAAACGATGAATTAAATGCTTATGATTATGATTTAGACAAGGCAGCTAAGATGCTTGATGATGCAGGCTGGAAAGATACAGACGGCGATGGTATCCGTGATAAGGATGGAACACCATTACACCTGAACTGGCTGATTTATACAGAATCCACATGGCCTGGAACATTATCTTCCATGGCATATGACTCCTGGAGCCAGATTGGTGTTGACCTTGAAATCACACAGATGGACTTCAATACAGTATCTTCTACAGTTATGGATGCTGAACCTGGTCAGAAAGACTTTGATATTTATACAATGGGATTCTCACTCTCTATTGATCCAGATCCAACAGGTGCATTATTCGATGCTGATGCTTATGTAGCAGGTGGTTTCAACGCTACAGGTTTCCGTGATGACAAATCTCAGGAATTAATTGCTGAAGGTCTTGCTGAATTCGATCAGGATAAGAGAGCTGAAATCTACAAAGAATGGGCTATTCGTCAGAACGAATTAGTTCCAACAGTAGTAATTGCTTACAGATCTGAAATCTGGGGCATTGCAAACAGAGTACATGGCTTAGATGACCTGGGTTCTTATCAGAACTTCACATACTTCATTTCCGATGTAACTCTTGACTAAACAAGTCACTAATTGAATCAATTTATCGGCAGCGCATAATTGCTAGTTATATGCGCTGCCGATTGTTGGTTTCAAAATTCTCTGTTTCAAAGTCATATTGACTGTGAAATATAGTAAAAAGGAGGAAAATATGAAAAATTATATTATTAGGAGACTCCTTCAGATTATTCCAGTATTCTTTGGAATTATCTTTATTCTGTTCGTTATTATTGACCATGCTCCGGGTAGTATCACATCTACTATCATGGATCCAAACATGACAGCAGATCTGAAGGCAGCCCTGCAGGCAAAGTTAGACCCTGATTTACCTTTCTATGAAAAGTTCTTTAACTGGGTCGTTCAGCTGTTCCAGGGAAACTTAGGGTATTCCTACAAACATTTCAAACCGGTTATTCAAGTTATCAGTGAAAACATCGGAACAACATTTGCATTATCTCTGACTGCCATGGTCATTTCCATGCTCATTGGTATTCCATGTGGTATTATCTCTGCTACAAAGCAGTATTCTACTGTAGATAATGTGTTGACAGTGATTTCTCTGGTAGGTCTTGCATTACCAACATTTTTCTTCGGTTTATTATTACTGAAGGTTTTTGCAGTAGACTTGAAGTGGTTCCCTACTTTCGGTTTGACAAACTCAACAAAAGTATTCCACAGCGGTTTTGATAAATTGATGGATCAGGCATACCATCTTGTATTGCCATCTATCGTATTAGGTCTTGCTGAAACTGCAAGTTTCATGCGTTATACACGTTCCAGTATGCTTGAAGTTATCCGTTCTGACTATATTCGTACAGCCAGAGCTAAAGGTCTGAGTGAAAAGGTTGTTATCTATAAACACGCTTTCCGTAATGCAATGATTCCAATCGTTACATTATTAGGTTTCCGTATTCCTGGATTGATTTCCGGTGCCTTGATGACTGAAACAATCTTCTCCTTACCTGGTGTTGGTAAAATTTCCGTTGATGCAGTAACACAGCGTGATTATCCTTTATTATTAGGTATCAATGCTATCTTATGTATCACAACATTAGTTGCTACATTAATTGCCGACCTGTTATATGCTGCTGTTGACCCACGTATTAAATACGAATAAGAAAGGAGATCTATGACTGTCGAAAACAAAAAAATCGAATTAGAAAAGACCTCTAAAGAATATTCTTACTGGGGTGGCGTATGGAAGAGACTTCGTCAGAACAAACTGGCTATGTTCTCTCTTGTCGTTCTGATTATTATTATTCTGGCATGTGTATTCGTGCCAATGTTCTCTAAGTATACTATTGCTCAGGTTATCTCCACAGATGCCAACCAACCACCTAGTGCCAGACATTTACTTGGTACAGATAAGATGGGCCGTGACTTATGTGTACGTCTGTTCTATGGTGGACGTGTATCTCTTGGTGTCAGCCTTGCGGTAGTTGCTCTGGAATGTCTGATTGGTGTTGTATTAGGTTCTATCGCCGGATTCTTTGGTGGTATCGTGGATACAATCATCATGCGTATTTCCGAAATCTTCATGTGTTTCCCATTCCTGATGATCTGTATTACATTACAGGCTGTCTTCGGAAACTCCATTAAAACGTTAATTATTATCCTGGCTGTATTATCCTGGCCAAGTATTGCACGTATCGTACGTGGACAGATCCTCTCTTTGCGTGAAATGGACTATATGGAAGCTTGCCGTGCTTTAGGCATTTCCAGCAGACATCAGATTTTCAAACACTTATTACCAAACGTTCTTGCGTATATTATCGTTTATGCAACTTTAGGTATGGCAAGCGTTATCTTGACAGAAACATCACTTTCCTTCTTAGGTTTAGGTGTTAACCCTCCTACTCCTACATGGGGTAACCTGATTCAGGAAGCTCGTAACCTGATGGTTCTCCAGCAAAAGTGGTGGTACTGGGTACCACCTGGACTGATGATTTTCCTGTCCATTCTATGCTTTAATATTCTGGGTGATGGTTTCAGAGATGCTATTGACCCTAAGATGCAGAAATAATTGAGGAGGTGCGAGAAAATGACTGAAACAAATAAAAAACAACCACTTCTTCAAGTGAAGAATCTTAAAACATATTTCCATTCCTCCAGAGGAACTGTGAAAGCTGTTAATGATGTTTCCTATGAGGTGTATCAGGGGGAAACATTAGGTGTAGTAGGTGAATCTGGATGTGGTAAATCTATTACTTCCATGTCTATTGCAAGACTTGTAGAATGTCCTCCTGGAAAATACGAAGGAGGAGAAATCCTGTTAGACGGTGAAGATATGTTAAAAGTATCTGACCAGCGTTTACGTGAAATCCGTGGTAACAAGATCTCCTATATCTTCCAGGAACCAATGACATCCTTAAACCCTGTTTTCAAGATTGGTTACCAGATTGAAGAAGTATTACGTCTTCATAAAGGTATGAGTAAGGAAGAAGCAAGAAAAGCGGCAATTGATGCTTTGGATAAAGTGCGTATTCCTAATCCGGAAAGAATTGTCGATGAATATCCATTTGCATTATCCGGTGGTATGCGTCAGCGTGTCATGATTGCCATGGCTCTTGCCTGCAGTCCTAAACTGCTGATTGCCGATGAACCTACAACTGCATTGGACGTTACTATCCAGGCACAGGTTCTGGATCTTATGAACAATCTGAAGAAGGAAATGGATACTTCCATTATCTTCATTACTCATGACTTAAGTGTTATTGCTGAAATGGCAGACAGAGTTATGGTTATGTATGCAGGTAAAGTAGTAGAACTTGCGGATGTAAATACTATCTTTGAAAATCCTTTACATCCATATACAAAGGGACTTATCGGTTCCCGTCCTGACATGAATACAAATGCAGACAGACTGACAGTTATTCCTGGTAACGTTCCGGATCTTTCCAAGTTACCTGAAGGATGTTCTTTCAGCCCTCGTTGTGCATTCTGTGATAAGAAGTGTCACGAAGGTATGCCTGAACTTGTTGAGGTAGAACCAGGACATTTTGTACGTTGCTTTTATCCGGGAGGTAAGAAATAATGACAACTGATAACAAGAATCTTATTGAAGTCCGTCATCTGAAGAAATATTTCCCTATTAAAGGCGGTATTATTTCAAGACAGGTCGGTGCAGTTAAAGCTGTAGATGATGTCAGCTTTGCCATTCCTAAAGGAAAAGTCATGGGTCTTGTAGGTGAATCCGGATGTGGTAAATCCACAACAGGTCGTACACTGTTAAATCTTATTAATCCAACAAGCGGTGAAGTGTTATATGATGGTGTAGATATCTACAAACTTCCTAAATCCGAGATGAAGAAGTATCGTACAAAGATGCAGATTGTCTTCCAGGATCCATATTCTTCTTTAAACCCACGTTTACCAATCTATGACATTATCGGTGAAGCAATGCTCGAACATAAGATCGTTGCCAACAAAGAAGAAATGTTACAGAAGGTATTTGAATTAATGAGCAAATGTGGTCTGTTCCCTGAACAGGCTGGACGTTACCCTCATCAGTTCTCCGGTGGACAAAGACAGCGTATCTGTATTGCAAGAGCACTTGCAGTCAATCCTGAATTCGTAGTATGTGATGAAGCTGTATCTGCGTTGGACGTTTCCATTCAGTCTCAGATTATCAACTTATTAAAAGATTTACAGGATGACATGGGATTAACTTATCTGTTTATCTCCCATGACTTATCTGTCGTTAAGTTTATTTCCGATGAAGTAGGTGTTATGTACCTGGGTGAAATCGTGGAAATCGGTTCTAAGGAACAGATTTTCGATCACTTTACACACCCATATACAGAGGCATTATTGTCCGCTGCACCTTCCTTCGATCCACGTAAACGTAATAACGGAAAACGTATTATCCTGCAGGGTGATTTGCCTTCTCCGGCAAATCCTCCAACAGGTTGTCGTTTCCACACAAGATGTCCATTTGCCACAGAAAAATGTGCACAGGAAGTTCCTCAGAACTATGAGGTAGAACCAGGACATTTTGTTAAGTGTCATTTCGCTAAAGAGCGTGCCGCAAAGAAAGACTAAAAGGTTATGTTTTTCATACGAAAGAGTAAAGTAGATGAAGATGTCGAGAAGATTCGTGCCTATACGATGTCTCCTGAACAGCTTCAACAGGAATTGCTGAAAAAAGAAGCAGAACGCAAACAACATGATGAAGCAGTAGAAGGCTTTGGCTTTAAAGATGTGGTAGCTATGACCATAGCTATGATGTCTGTCTTACTGCCTTATGTACTGATTGTGTTTGGAACTGCTGCGCTGGTATTTCTGTACTTCTATTTAAGATCTGGAATATGAGCGATAAAGAGCAGGAAACTGCTCTTTTTTTGAAAAGGAGAAGACTATGAACAAATTTTCTGCATTAGAGTATGTAAGACCATCTGTAGAAACTACAGAACAACAGTTACAGCAACAGATTGAAGTATTAAAGAATGCAAAAAGCTATGAAGAAGCACTTGGTGCTTTCATGAAAAGACAGGAAATTCTTGGACATTGGAGAACCATGGAAACTTTGAGTTCTATTCGACATGATATGAATACACTGGATCCTTTCTATACTGCTGAAAAGGAATATTTTAATGAATCCAGTGCAAAGCTGTCTGTTGTGCTGAAAGAATTTAATGAACTTTTTGTACACAATGCCTACAGAGATGAATTTGAAAAAGAATTTGGTGATCTTCTGTTCAAACAGCTGGAAGCGGATATCAAAACCAATGATAAATGTATTCTTGAAGAGAAGATTCAGGAAGGTAAGCTTGGTACTGAATATGCCATGAGTGCAGCTTCCTGTAAGACGATGTTCAAAGGGGAAGAGTGCAACTTCTACGGGTTATTAAAACATATGCTTTCTCTGGACAGAACTGAACGTAAGGAAGCTATGATGGCATGGTCTTCTTTATATGCAAGTGTGGCACCAGATCTTGAAAAACAGTATATTGAGCTTTGCAATATTCGTAGAAAAGAAGCAGAGAAGTTAGGCTTTGACAGCTATATTGATATGATTTATCTTGTACGTCACAGATTTGATTATGATGCAAAGGACGTAGAGAATTTCAGAAATGCCATTGCAAAATATGTAGTGCCTGTCACTGCAAAACTTTATGATCTGCAAAGAAAGAGACTGGGTCTTGATACATTACAGTATTATGATGAACAGGTACGTTTTTCTCAGGGTAATTCCAGACCTTATGGTACTACTCAGGAAAAAGTGGACAGTGCAAGAAAACTCTACAGTGAGTTATCTGCTGAAACCAAAGAGTTCTTCAATTTCATGTGTGATCATGAACTGTTTGATCTTGAAACAAGACCTGGTAAGCATCTTGGTGGATATATGACCCGTCTTGCGGACTATAAGGCACCATTTATCTTCTCTAACTTTAATGGCACCAATCAGGATATTCAGGTACTTACTCATGAAGCAGGCCATGCTTTTGAAGGGTATGTTGCCATGAGAGGTCAGAAACTGGATGAATATACGCACAGTACTGCAGACATTCAGGAAGTACATTCCATGGGTATGGAATTCTTTACAGAAAAGTGGTATGACCTGTTCTATACAGGTAATGGTGGAGACTATTATCGTTATGAACACTTATTAGACAGCTTTACAAATATGTGTTATCTGGTCAGTGTGGATGAATTCCAGCATAAGGTTTTTGAAGGCCCTCAGCCCGATGCGATGGGATTAAGAAAGATCTGGAAAGCGATTGAAGAAAAGTATCTTCCATACAGACACTATGACGGTGATGCTTTCCTTGAAAGTGGTGGTTTCTGGATGCAGAAACAACATGTATTCCTGTATCCTTTCTATTATGTAGATTATGCACTGGCTATGACATGTGCATTACAGTTCTATCTGCGTATGCGTAAGGATTTTGAAGGTACATGGAAAGATTATCTCAGACTCTGTCAGCTGGGTGGTTCTTTAGGATATAAAGATCTGCTGAAAGCAGTGAACTTAAAGAATCCGTTTGAAGAGGAGACACTGAAGGAAGTTTCTGAAGGCGTGATGGAAGTTCTGGAAGAGATGGAGAAAAAATTGGGTTTATAAAGGAGTCTTGTGAATCACAAGATTCCTTTTTTCTGGTAAAGTAATAGACATAAGAGGTGACAGTATGCAATATTCCGTAATCATCGTTGCTGCAGGTAAAGGCAGCAGAATGGGACTTGGGTTTAATAAAGTTTTTGCAAAGCTTGAAGATGAAAGAACAATTCTCGAACATACCATTTCTGTATTTGATGCTGATAAGGAATGTACACAGATGATTGTGGTAACTAATGAACAGGATTACAGACACTATGTTCACAGTACTTTTACAAAACCGATAGAGATTACACATGGTGGTGCAAACAGACAGGACAGTGTGGCTAATGGTTTAGCCCTTGTAAGTAACAGGTATGTGATGGTACATGACGGGGCAAGACCCTATGTATCCTTGAAAAACCTGCTGGATCTTAAAACTGCCGTGCTGGACTATAAGGGAGCAGTATTAATGGTGCCGGTGAAAGATACCATTAAAGTTGTCAAAGACGGGAAAATTATTTCCACACCGGACAGATCCACATTAATGGCGGCACAGACTCCGCAGATGTTTGAAACAGAAGTCTTGAAACAATGTATGGAAAAGGCTGAAGAAGTTCACTTTACCGGTACAGATGACAGTTCTTTTGTGGAAAGATTCAGTGAATATCCTGTAAAAGCAGTGCAGGGAGATTACAGTAATTTCAAAATTACAACGAAAGAGGACCTGTAAGATGTATAAGACATTTGAAGTAATGAAAGAAAATGGCATGGTCATACGTGGAAGACACTATATTGCAGAAAAAGAAACAGACAGGATGATTTTATGCCATGGGTTTACCGCAAGTATGGAAGAGACAGAGAAGTATTCTGAAAGACTTGTGTCTATGGGAATAAGCACATGGATTTTTGACTTTTGTGGTGGAGGATTTCACACCATCTCTGATGGGGATTTTCACACGTATATGACACCACTTACTGAAGTGGGAGATCTTACTGAGGTTGTGGAGTATGTCTTACATGAAGAAAACAAAAAGACAGTATGTATCGGAGGTTGTTCGCAGGGAGGATTTGTTGCGGCATTGTTTGCGGCTAAGTTACCTGAAAAGGTGCAGAAACTGGTCTTGCTGTATCCGGCATTCTGTATTCCGGATGATGCAAGAAAAGGCAGTATGCAGGTAATTACTTTTGATCCTCAGCATATTCCAAATGTAGTGGGTACTATGCCTATGCAGGTGTCAGGTAAGTATCCAGAATCAGTTATAGACATGAATGTATATGAGCTGATTGTAAAGTATACGGGTCCTGTGCTGCTGTTACATGGAGATAAGGATGCAATTGTTCCAGTAAAATATGCGGATAAGGCAGCCGAAGTGTATGCACAATGTACATATCATGTGCTCAAAGGAGCTCCGCATGGATTTTATGAAGAACCGTATATGACGGATACATTGAACTATATACATCTTTTTTTGAAACAGATTGCAGAAATGTGATCTGTTTTTTGTATATAGATAGTGTATGAAGAAATGTCCAAGATGTTTAAATACGGATGAAAGATATTTTTATCCAGGAAGTAAAGGATGGTATTGCAGAAAATGTGTTCCTTTTTCAAGAATCTGTCTGGAGGAATCTTTACAGCCTGTTTCTTTGGAACAGCCTCTGGAAGGCTGTGAAGAATATACGTTACAGTTTCCTCTGACACAATATCAGAAAGAGATATCTCATCAAACCTCTTTGATGATAGAGAAGAAAGATGTACTTTTAAAATGTGTCTGTGGAGCAGGAAAAACAGAGATGTGTCTTGAAACCATAGCTTTACATTTGCAGAAAGGAAAAAAGATTGGTTTTGCCATTGCAAGAAGACAGGTAGTACTGGAAGTAGCAAACAGATTACAAAGCTATTTTACAAAAGCAAGAGTGATTGCAGTATGCGGAGGACATACGTCCATACTGGAGGGGGATATTATTGTGCTGACTACGCATCAGGTATTCCGGTATTATCAGACTTTTGATACGTTGATTCTTGATGAACCGGATGCTTTTCCTTTCAGGGGCAATCCAACATTGCATGGTATTGCCACTACAAGCTGTAAAGGCCATATTCTATATCTTACAGCTACCCCAGACAAGACTCTGGAAGCCAGGGTAAACAGAAAAGAAATAGAATGTTACAGCTTACCTTTCAGACCACATATGCACCCCTTACCTGTACCTTTCAAAGTCCAGGGACCTGCTTTGTATGTATATATGTATCTGTTTTTCTGGCTGCAGAAACATCCTTACAGCATGGTGTTTGTACCAAAGATTTCTTTGGCGGTGACACTTTACAAAATCATGCGACTTTTGTTTTCTTCTGTGGGTGTATGTACGTCTTTGACAGAAGATAAAGAAGAAGTGATAGAAAAGTTTCGTAAGAAGGAGCTGAAAATACTGATTTCAACAACTGTACTGGAGCGAGGAGTGACCTTTAAAGATGTGGATGTCTGTGTGCTGTTTGCGGATAATGGGGTATTTGATAAGGCGGGACTGGTGCAGATGGCTGGAAGAGCCGGAAGAAACTTTGAAAATCCTTATGGGAATGTCGTATTTTTATGCAAAAAGAAAAGTGAAAATGTAGAAAAATGTATTCAGGATATTCAGGAGGCAAATCGTGCATTGTCTGTTATGCGACAAAAGAATCGGGAAAGATAATCTTGCAGAATTGTTTTTCGGTGAAGATCTTTTATGTACTGCCTGCAGAAACCAATGGGAAAGAATAGATAAGACGTTTATGTTTCATGGGAAAAAGGCACATGTCCTATGGAACTACAATGAAGCCTTTGCGACAGCTCTTTTACAGTACAAGGAAAGAAAGGATGAGGCATTAAGAGATATTTTCTTTTGTCTGGATGCGAAAAGATTACACAGAAAGTACAGAAAATATACGCTTGTCCCTATGCCGAGTTCTCAAAAGAAACTGGAAGAAAGGGGATTTTCACATCTTGAAGGAATGTACAGAGGATTACTTCTTCCATATGTAGAATTGTTTGATCTGAAAGAGGAAATGGATCAGAAAGGTAAAGGAATACAGGAAAGAAAGCAGATGATACATAATCTTTTTTTGAAGCCGGATGTCCAAATTCCTGAAAATATTTTACTGGTGGATGATACCATTACTACCGGATCTACTCTGCTTGGAGCTCTGGAAGCCTTGAAAATGGTGAAAAATAACGTACAGATATTAAGTTGTGGCATGAGTAAAAAGGGATAAGATGGACAAGTGCCCGTTGTCAAGATATAATTGTAGGGCGTTTGTTTAGATGAAAAAAAGGAGGCTGATGATGGCAAATTTCCTAAGTAAATTATTCGATGAAGATGCACGTAAGATGCGTCAGATAGAAAAGAAAATACAGCCGGTTTTAGATCTGGAAGAAAAGTTTAAGGCTATGAGTGAAGAAGAACTCAAGGCAATGACTCCAAAACTTCGAGAAAGACTGGCAAATGGCGAAACAGAAGATGATATTCTTCCTGAAGCTTTTGCGACAGCAAGAGAAGCCTGCCGCAGAGTTATCGGAGAATTCCCGTATAAAGTGCAGCTGATGGGTGCTGCGGTTATGCAGGGTGGTGACATCGCTGAAATGAAGACAGGTGAAGGTAAAACCTTAACTTCTGTTATGGCCGTATACCTCAATGCTTTAAAGGGGGAAGGTGTACATGTCATTACCGTCAATGAATACTTATCCCAGCGTGATGCTGAGTGGATGGGACAAATTCACAGATATTTAGGTCTGACTGTAGGTCTGAACTTAAGACAGCTGACAAAGGCACAGAAAAGACAGGCCTATGCATGCGATATTACCTATACAACTAACTCCGAACTTGGATTTGACTATTTAAGAGATAACATGGTGACTCGTGTAGAAGACAGAGTCTTACGTGGTCTGAACTGTGCATTGATTGATGAAGTTGACTCCATTCTGATTGATGAATCCCGTACACCATTGATTATTTCCGGTGGACAGAAACAGACAGCCAACCTGTATCTGCAGGCTGACAGATTTGTAAAGAGATTACAGGAAAATACAGACTACGAAGTAGATCTGAAGACAAGAAGTGTACAGCTGACAGAAGCAGGTATTGCCAAGGCTGAAAAAGCCTTCAAGGTGGAAAACCTCTATAATCTTCAGCATACACAGCTGTTACATCATCTGAATTCTGCATTAAAAGCCAACTATGTCATGGCAAAAGATGTAGATTATGTCGTGGATGAACAGGAAGATGAAATTGTTATCGTTGACCCTAATACAGGTCGATTGATGAAAGGAAGACAGTGGTCTGATGGTCTGCATCAGGCAGTAGAAGCCAAGGAAGGTATTTCCATCAAGCAGGAAACTACTACACTTGCGACTATCACTTATCAGAATTTCTTCCGTTTATATAACAAGCTTTCCGGTATGACTGGTACTGCTAAGACAGAAGAAGAGGAATTTCTGGAAATCTACAACATGTATGTATTTGAAATTCCTACACACAGACCAGTTCAGCGTATCGATTATCCGGATGCTGTATATGGTACAAAGAAAGCTAAATTCAAGGCACTTGTGGATGAAGTTGTGGAACGTCATGCGACAGGACAGCCAATCCTTGTCGGTACTATTGCTGTAGAAACTTCTGAAATGATTTCTCTCTACTTAAAGGAAAGAAAGATTCCTCATGAAGTACTGAATGCTAAAAACAATGCACGTGAAGCAGATATTATTGCACGTGCAGGCAGAAAAGGTGCTGTCACCATTGCCACAAATATGGCAGGTCGTGGTACCGATATCAAGCTTGGTGAAGGTGTGAAGGAACTGGGTGGTTTATGTGTCCTTGGTTCTGAAAGACATGAATCCAGACGTATTGATAACCAGTTAAGAGGTCGTTCTGGCAGACAAGGTGATCCTGGTATGAGCAGATTCTATGTCTCTGTACAGGATGATCTGATGGTAAGATTCGGCTCTGAACGTATGGAAGGACTGTTTGCGTCTTTAGGTGATCAGGCTGTAGAAAGTAAGACGGTTACCAAGGCTATCTCTTCTGCACAAAGACGTGTGGAAGGTGTAAACTTCGATGCCCGTAAACAGTTATTACAGTATGATGACGTTATGCGTCAGCAGCGTGAAGTGATGTACCAGCAAAGAGATTTCATTCTTGAAAACGAAGATGTACATACAGTCATTCAGGATATGTTCAAGCGTGTGATTTCTACTATCGTTGGTTCTCATACAGATACAGATAACCACAATACTGTCAATGTAGAAGAAGTCATCACTTCTTTAAATAACATTGGTTTTAAAGATAAGGTACATAAGGAAGATATTGAAAATCTGGAAAATACAGAAATGGTCAATAAGATTCTGGATATTGCATGGTCTGATTATGAAGAAAAGATCACACCTATCAAAGACAGAATCATGCCTATTGAGAAAGAAGTATCTTTACGTACTATTGACAGAGCATGGTCCAACCATATCGATACTATGGAAAAACTTCGTAATGGTATCGGATTAAGAGGCTATGCACAAAGTAATCCGTTACAGGCATATGTACAGGAAGGGTACCAGTTGTTTGAAGACATGATGCAGACAATTGCCCAGGAAATTGTTGCTTTCTGTATGAATGTACGTGTTGTAAATAACAATGAGGAGAATAACTAATGGAACTCTATGAAATGAAACAGAGTGTAGCCAAAAGCCGTGCCAAAATGGAGCAGCTCGGCTCCTCTCTTTGACCTTGCCGGGAAAGAAAAACAAATTGCAGAAAATACTGCACTGATGGAATCTCCGGATTTCTGGAATGATCAGAAAAAAGCACAGAAAATCATCAAATCCAACAACATGATGAAGGATCTTGTGGAAACACACAAAGCAATATCTTCTGCTCTTGAAGATCTGCAGGCAAGTATTGATGAATTGTCTTCTTCTTTTGATGAAGATATGAATGAACTTGTTCAGGAAGAATATGTGGAAACCATGGAAAAGTTCTCTGAATTTGAAGTCAGAGTATTATTATCCGGACCATATGATGATCACAATGTCATTCTGGAAATTCACCCTGGTGCCGGTGGTACTGAAGCCATGGACTGGGCTGGAATGCTGTACAGAATGTATTCCAGATATTGTGAAAAGAAGGGATACAAAGTGACGGTTATGGATTATGAAGATGGTGAAGAAGCCGGTGTTAAATCCGTAACTATCAAGATTGAAGGTACGATGGCATATGGGTATCTGAAAGCCGAAGCCGGTGTACACAGACTGGTGCGTATCTCTCCGTTTGATTCCAATGCAAGAAGACATACAAGCTTTGCCTCTGTAGATATCATGCCGGAATTTGAAGATGATCTGGAAATTGAAATCGATCCTTCAGAACTGGAAGTTATCACCATGCGTTCTTCCGGTGCCGGTGGTCAGCATATTAACAAGACAGACTCTGCTGTACGTATGACACATAAGCCTACAGGTATTACTGTTTTCTGTCAGACACAGCGTTCTCAGCTTCAGAACCGTGAAGCCTGCATGAACATGTTGAAGAGTAAGCTGTTACAGCTGAAAATCAAAGAAAATGAACAGCGTGCTGCAGAAGTAAGAGGGGAAGTCAAAGCCAATGAATGGGGATCTCAGATCAGATCGTATGTATTTGCCCCATACACTATGGTGAAGGATCTTCGTACAGGATTTGAAGTAGGTAATATTCAAAGTGTTATGGATGGAGATCTGGATGGCTTTATTGACAGTTACTTAAGATCTCGTATTCAGGGGTAATCCCATGAATAAGACGATAGAATTTACGATTACATCACAACAGGACGGCCTTATGATCAAGGCCGTTTTACGTGAGTATGGTTTATCTCGAAGAGAAGTATCCCGTCTGAAATTTACCAACGGGTTACTTGTGAATGGTAACTCTGTGCGTGTTACAGAAATTGTGCATGCACAAGATGTAGTCACACTGCACTTTCCTGAAAAAGATGAAGCACATGCTTTAATTCTGACGCAGGATCCGGAAATTCTTTATGAAGATGAAGATGTCGTGGTGGTAAATAAACCAGCAGGGTTACCATGTCATCCTTCTCATGAACACTTAACCGATGATATGGGAACGGTATTACAGAACTATTATGGTGGTAAGTTTACTGTGCGTGCTGTAGGAAGACTGGATAAAGATGTGTCTGGTATTATGGTGTATGCCAAGAATCAGCCTGCCTGTGCAAGGTTATCTCAGCAAAGAGGAAAGGATACTTTACATAAGGAGTATTATGCTATTGTGGAAGGTATCTTTGAAAAGAAAACAGGTACTTTACGCTATAAGCTGTTAAAAGTACCAGGAAGAAAAGACAGAATTGTTTCTGAAAAAGGACAGACATGTATTACGGAATATACTGTTGTGCAGGAATACAGTGATATTTCTCTGGTGAAAGTGCATCTGATTACAGGAAGAACACATCAGATTCGTGCAGGTATGGCACATTTCCATCATGCTTTACTAGGGGACAGTCTGTATGGAGGAAAAGACACGTTCTACAGACCTGCATTACATTGCGGGTATGTCAGCTTTGAACAGCCTTTTACACATAAGAAAATAGAAATTACATTACCTCTACCTGAGGATATGCAGGCATTGTTGCAATGACAGTGCCATTTTTTTTGGCAGTTTGTTTCAGAGAATTCCTGGTAAAATGCAGATAACAAAGGAGAACTATTTATGAAACAATTTCCGGAAGATTTTTTATGGGGTGGCGCAACAGCAGACTTCCAGTATGAAGGTGGGTTTAATGAAGGAGGAAGGGGACTTTGTTCACAGGACTATGTTACAGCAGGTTCCGTGGATAAAAAAAGACAGATTACTCTGACTTTAAAAGATGGTACAAGAGGGTCGGTAAACTCTTTGGAGAGCTTACCGGAAGGAGCGGTTCCAACTATATATGAAGATGTGTATTATCCTTCTTTTAAAGCAGTGGATTTTTATCATCGCTACAAAGAAGATATTGCGTTAATGGCAGAAATGGGATTTACCATTTTCAGGTTTTCTGTCTGCTGGCCACGTATTTATCCAACAGGCCTGGAGGATACACCAAATAAAGAGGGACTGGATTTTTATGAAAAGGTCATTGAGGAATGTCTTAACAAAGGCATACAGCCATTGATTACTATCTGTCATGATGAATTGCCGGATGTACTTGCAAAACAGTATGATGGCTGGAATAACCGCATTACCATTGATGCCTATGTAAAATATGCCAGGACATTATTTGAAGCATATAAAGGTAAAGTGAAATACTGGCTGACATTCAATGAACTGAATGCCATTCATGGCTATGCCAAGATTGGTGTACATACCATGAGTCCACAGGTTTACTATCAATCTCAGCATCATATGTTTGTCGCAAGCAGTAAAGCGATTCAGATCGGACATGAAATTATGCCGGATGCCATGTTTGGGGCCATGTTTGCCATGAGTGAAATGTATCCGGCAACATGTAAACCGGAAGACGTGTTTGCACGCTATACACACAGAAGAGAAAGCTTATTCTTCATCGATGTTATGGCCAGAGGAAAATATCCAAACTATGCACAGGAAATCTTTGACAGAAAAGGTGTGAAGTTACAGATAGAAGAAGGAGATCTTGAGTTACTTGAAAAGTATCCTCTGGATTATGTGTCTTTTTCCTACTACAGAAGCAGTACAATTACCCATGAACATTTTACTACCATGGATCCTATGGGGATTATGGGTGGAGAACCAAATCCCTATTTACCATCTACACCATGGGGCTGGCCTATTGATCCTTTAGGGTTACGTTTCTGTCTGAATGAACTGTACGACAGATACCAGAAACCCTTATTTGTCATAGAAAATGGTCTGGGTGCCATTGATAAGATTGATGAAGACGGTAAGATTCATGACGATTACCGTATTCAGTATCTTAATGATCATTTTAAGGCAATGCTGGATGCCATTACTGTCGACAGAGTTCCATGTTTTGGCTATACCATGTGGGCACCAATAGATCTGGTTTCTCTAGGTACAGGGGAAATGAAGAAGAGATATGGGTTTGTCTATGTAGATATGGATGATGAAGGTAAGGGTACTTTAGACAGAATGAAGAAAGATTCTTTCTACTGGATGAAAGAAATGATTTCTTCTCGCGGTCAGAATCTGAAATAAAAAAAGCAGAGCAGTGTGCTCTACTTGATCCAGTCAGTATATACAAGAGAAACGGACTTTTCAGGCATATCGATGCCACCATCAAAAGTCTGTTTTTTCTTTGTGATCAGGTCAATGCCTTCTTCTACTTCTGCATTGAAATCCATATGTACAGGATGATCAGCTATGTTGAAGATGGCGGTTAACTGACCTTTTTCACTCCTTCTTCTGAAGACAAACTGTTCATTCTGAATGTAAATCTGTGTATAGTCTCCATCGGCAAAAATGCGATAAGAAGTATGGATTTCAGATAATAAGGCAATCCAGTCAGTCAATGTATTCCATTGTGGTTTATCAAAACATGGTCTTAAAGCATCATCGGAATACTTTGTTCTTTTTCCTTTGGCACCCCATTCGCTTCCATAGTAAAGACAAGGGATACCAGGCATTGCATATAGCAGTGCATAAACCAAAGGAAGATCTCTTTTATCTTCAAGAACACTGGCTATTCTGTCTACATCATGGTTATCCGCAAAGGATAATAAGTGATGTCCATGGTACAGGGTCCATGGATCATTACCAAACTGTCTGTTTAAACTGTAGGCAATCTCAAACAGGTTATGAGAGTTAAAAGAGGAATAGATTCCTTTTCTGCATTCATAGTTCGTGACGGAATGTAATCCACAGTCTTTTAACAGTACATTATAATCTCCACCTATCATTTCTCCTACAAGGAAGAAGTCTTTATCAATGGAAGAAGTATGTTCTTTCAGCTGTCTTAAGAAATCTCTGTCTACCATGTAAGCAACATCCAGACGTAATCCGTCAATATTGTAATCCGCTATCCAGGAATCTAAGGCATGTAATAAGTAGTTCTGTACTGCAGGGTTTTGAAGGTTTAGCTTTACCAGTTCCTCATGGCCTTCCCAGTTGGCATATGAAAAGCCATCTTTAGCCCAGGTATCGTTATAATTGATGAAAAACCAGTCTGAATACGGGGAATCCCATTTCTTTTCCTGTACATCCTTAAAGGCAAAGAAACCTCTTCCTACATGGTTAAAGACACCGTCAAGGATGACTTTGATACCTGCATCATGTAAAGCATCACAGACTTTGATGAAGTCTTCATTGGTGCCTAAACGTACATCAATCGTATTGTAGTCTCTTGTGTCGTAACCATGTCTGTCACTTTCAAATACCGGCGCAAACCAGATGGCGGTGATACCCAGTTTCTTATAGTGTTCCACAAAGTCCAGTACTTTTAAGATACGGTGTTCAAGTACACCATCGTTTTCTTTGGGAGCGCCTGTGAACCCTAAAGGGTAGATCTGATAAAAAACCTGATTATAGTCCATTATATGTTTCCTTTCTTGAAGTATTGAATCATTTCACTTGTTAAGGAGGCATTTCCACCTGTTTCTATGACATCATCCTGTTTTACCCATCTTGCCACAGAGAGCTCTTCTTCCTGTAAGTGGATGTCTGTGCTGCCTTTGACATGCGCAAAGAAACCAAAGAGTAAGGTAGAAGTGAATCCCCATGGCTGAGAGCCATAATAGGTTAAACGTTCCACATCAAGACCTACTTCTTCTTTGACTTCACGTATAACCGTCTGTTCGATGGTTTCGCCGATTTCATTAAATCCTGCCACAAGAGCATCTTTCTGGTATCTTCCATGAGCGTATTTGGTGATTAATAATTCATGATTTTCATTTAAAACACCTACAATCACTGCAGGCATTATTTTTGGATAGACAATATTGCCACAGGATGAACAGCGCATGGCTCTTTCTTTTTCATCTTTGTGCATTTCATGACCGCATCTGCCACAATAGTGGTTGTTTTTCATCCAGGAATACACCTGATGTCCTGTGATACAGGCAAAGGCCAGATATCTGGGCTGATACTCTCTTAAATGGTAGGTATTTAAAGAAATATATGTATCCGGCTGAATATTTCCAAGATAAAAGGAAGTGTCATCAATGGAACAAAGATAAGTTAAAGAAGGAATTTCCTTCAGATCCTGAATATGAAAAAAAGACTGATCTTTTTTTAAGAGCACATTATTTCCGTCATACCCAAAGACAATATCTGTTGGTTTTGGGTCTTTATGTACAAACTCGTTATGCATTATATGTGGTGTGATATCCTGAATCATAGTTACTGCCTCAACAATATAAGTATACTTGAAAAAAACATGATTTTACAGACTGGAAATTGCATTATTTTCTACTATTCTATAAGTGTAAACAAAAGGATGGTAAATCATATGAAGAAGGTGTTATTGGAATACAATTAAATGTATCTGATATCTCATATAACTTCCGGGTATCAGATACACAAAACAAAAGAAAAAGGTACAAAAAGGAAGGTGAGATAGATATATTTGATAGATTCTATGCTCATTTAGGATACTGAGAGCAGACTATGGAAATAATCAATCCATACAGGTATCCTATACAATATGAAAACACACTCGCTTAGGATATCCGGCTGACTCCTTTCTAATCATCAAAAGCGAAATATCCTATACAAAATGGTAAGAATACTTTATATTTTTCATGATAAAATTTCCTCACCTGAAGAGTTCAGGTGACAAAAAAATAAATCAACTTAACATAGTTGTACATACCAACAGGGAAGGTAGAGATACCTTCCCTGTTGGTGTTTTTGTATTGCATAAAAAAGAACTGATGTCTGGTCAGTTCTTTGGTCTGGAAAAGTGAATAATAAAGGAGACGGTACATAAAGATAACAGTTTTCCAAGCAGGGGTAAGACTGGAAATGTGGTAATTGCAGGAATGAGCAGGGCAAAGATGACAAACACTGCACAATGATATACCACAACACCTATCTGCATATTACGTATCTTTGTATTTACATCTTTGGAAATATGTATGGCTTCTAATACATCACTGAGATCTTCTCTTGTTAATAAGACATCACAATCCGGCTGATCTACATTGGTGCCTGCATTGATACGTATATCCACATCAATGGCTTCCTGTAATCCCACAGGATCATCCTGAGAGATATAAGCGACCATTTTTGCCTGTTTATACTTGGAGTACAGTACTCTGAGTTTTTCTTTTTGCGTGTACTGACAATACATTGGAACTTCAGGAAATAAAGCCTGAATATGTCCGCAATCCTGTAATGGATCATTGCAGAAAAGATGTACTTCTTTTCCTTCCTGTAATAATGTCTGCATGTTTTCCTGTACGTGTGGCAACAAAAATTTAGAAGCTGCCACAAGTCCGATGACTTCATCGTTTTCTGAAAATAAGAGTACTTTCTTACCCTGTTTACGTAAGGTATCTATTTTTGTTACCCATGCATCAATAACGATACCTTCCTGTGTGAATTTCTCTGGTGTACCAGAGATACAGTTACCTAAAGAAGAAAAAGCTTTGGAACTGGTACGGGAAAGAGAACGGAATTCCTGCATGTCTGTATGAGAGATGTGTTTTGTACGCAAATATCTTGTGATAGCCTGAGAGAAGTCTTTGGAAGATCTGGAGACTAAGGCATAGACAATATATTCCAGTCTTGAAGAAGAATAGCCATCTTTGCAGATAAAGTCTGTGACAGTCAGATAGTTCTGGGTAACAGCACCTTCCTGTTCGATAAAGAATACATCACAATCTGATGTATTCTGCATACCTGCAGGATTACAGAATAAAATATGTTTTCCTGAGGCGAGTAAAGCATGACTTGTGACAACGTGTTTTGTGATCAGACTGAACGCATGCAGTGCACTTGCACATAAGATACCTGCCGCAACAGAAGTGGAGAACAGTATTTCTTTTGAAATACAGAACCAGCTGATAAAAGCTACAATACTGCCGGCAAGCATATAGATGCCTAAAGAGGTATTGATTTTGGATAAAGGAGATACCTGAGAGTGTTCCTGGGCGGTTTTTTGAGCAGTCAGCTGGAACCGCATCATGGCAGTAGTGGAACCCAGTTCCTCCACCTGCATGGTGATGGAGCCTCTTGCAATTCTTGTGTTGGCATAGACATAGGAATGTTCGCTCTTTCGTACAAGATCAGTATTGCCGGAAAGCGCACTTTCATCCACATAGGCATTACCTTTGATGACGGTACCGTCTGCAGGGATGATTTCTCCTGGTCTTAAGATAATCTGATCGGATTTATGAATGTCTTCCACTTTACGAACAGTTTCTGAATGGTTGTCATAGATATTGACATATTCCTTCTGTATATCCTGTAAGAAGGAAGGGGTATGAATATGCTGTATACGATTCTGAAAGTGCTGTAAAGCAAGAATGGAAACAGAGGAGAAGACAGTGAAACTGTCTTTATATGCTATGCCGAGTATGCATAAAAGGATAAAAGACAGTAAGGTGATGGTTTCATCTTTCCATTCCTTCATATGTTTTATACATGCCTTGATTGTTGGTAATAACAAAATCACCATACTCAATGACAGTATCATCGTTAAAACCATGGAAAAGAAAGAAGATACTGCATTGAGTATCCATACACACAGAAGTATGTTCTTTCTGCACAGAAACTTTTCTTTCTGTGGATGCACAGGTAAAAGTTCAGTCTTTCCTGCATCCAGTACGGAAACCTGATACCCCAGAGTTTCTATTTTATCGACAAGTTGCTGTATGGTAATCATGGACTCATCATAGGTGATATCCATTGTCTGAGAAGTTAAATGCACGCTGACAAACTGTACACCAGGTACCTGTTGCAGACTTTTTTGTAATGTATCCTGAGAACTGCTGAACTGCAGATCTGTTATCGCTAAAGTTTTCTTAATCACTTTGAATCACTCCTGTACCATAGTAGCTTTTTTTGATGCGATTCTCAATGAGAAAAGAAGTGTTAGATGGTCTTAACTGTTTTTAAAGGGTATAATAGGCTACAGATAAAAAGGAGATATCTCATGGATGTAAAAGAAAGAGTACAGACATTACGTACATTGATGAAAGAAAAAAATATAGACATGTATTATATTCCTAATGAAGATGATCATCTTTCCAGTGAATATACTGCAGCGTATTATGGATGTAAGTCCTATATGTCCGGTTTTACAGGGGAATCTGGCTGTATGATCGTTACACAGGATTTTGCGGGATTATGGACTGATGGAAGATACTTCACACAGGCGGAAATAGAACTGGAAGGTACAGGTGTGGAACTGATGCGCTTAAAGCAGGCAGGGGTACTGGATCCTGTTCCGTTTATGATTGCCCATATTAAAAAGGGACAGACCATTGGCTTTGATGGCAGTGTGGTTTCTGCAGGTGTTTCTTTACAGCTTGCCAAGGCTTTAAAGGATGCAGAAGTGACTTTACATATTGAAGATGATCTTGTGGGTACAGTCTGGGGAAAAGACAGACCATTACCTCCACAGGAAAAACTGTTTGTGCTGGATGAAACATGGGTGAAAGAAAGTGCAGCGGAAAGAATTGCAAGAGTCAGAAGTGAAATGGAAAAGAACCATGCAGATGTACTGATTCTTACTTTACTGGAAGATCCTTGCTGGATGCTGGATATTCGTGGTAACGATATTCCATGTACTCCTGTTGCCTATGCCTTTGCAATGGTGTCCAAAGACAGTGTGAAATACTACGTTTCCAAAGAAAAAGTGACAGAAGAAGTACAGACACATCTTGAAAAAGCAGGTGTGACAGTCTGTGCTTATGAAGACATTGCAAAAGATCTTGAAGCTTTACAGGATACAAGAGTATGGTGCGACTTACATACGTTAAATACTAAGCTGTATAACAGTCTGTCAGGTCACGGAAACAGTATTATCAACAGCACCAGTCCTGTAGTAATGTTCAGAGCTATTAAGAATGATGTGGAAATTGCTCATACACTGGAAGCACACAAAAAAGATGGCGTTGCCATGGTGAAATTCATCAAATGGGTGAAAGAAAATGTAGGTAAAGGCGACATGACGGAAGTCAGTGCTCAAAATCATCTCTATGCTTTAAGAGAAGCACAGGAAAACTACATTGAGCCAAGTTTCCATACTATTGCCGCTTACCAGGCAAATGGTGCCATGATGCACTATTCTGCTACAGAAGAAAAATATTCCAAAGTAGATCCAAAGGGATTCTTGCTGGTTGACTCCGGCGGAACTTATAAAGATGGTTCTACAGATATTACAAGAACCATTGCCTGTGGTCCTTTAACAGACGAAGAAAAGAAACTGTATACGCTTGTATTAAAAGGCCATCTGGACCTTGCTCATGCCAGATTCCTGAAGGGAACAGCAGGGAATAACCTGGATATTCTTGCAAGAAGACCAATGTGGAATATTCTGATTGATTATCAGTGTGGTACAGGCCATGGTGTAGGCCATGTGCTTGGTGTACATGAAGGACCTCATGGTATTCGCTGGGGATTACCAACTGCGCAAAGACCTGGGGCAATTCTTGAAGAAGGTATGATTGTTACCAATGAACCGGGTATCTATCTGCCTCATAAATTAGGTATTCGTATTGAAAATGAATTACTTGTACAGAAGGTGGAAGATAACTTCTATGGAGAATGGCTGGAATTTAAGGATATTACTTATTGTCCATATGAACTGGATGCCATCGATACAAAGTATCTGGATGACGATAACATTGAACAGATCAATGCCTACCATGAAATGGTATACAACACACTTTCTCCACGTCTGAATGAAGAAGAAAAGACATGGCTTGCCCATGCGACAAGAAAGATTACAAAATGAAATGTATCTCATGGAATGTGAACGGACTTCGTGCCTGTGAAAAGAAAGGATTCAGAGAGTTCTTTCAGCAGATGGATGCGGATATCTTTGCCATTCAGGAAACAAAGATGCAGCCAGAACAACTGGAAGGCAGTCTGAAGTTTGAAGGCTATCATTACTACATGCACAGTGCGGAAAGAAAAGGCTATTCCGGTACACTGGTATATACAAAAAAGGAACCGTTATCTGTATCGTATGATATTGAAGGGGATGACAGTAAAGAAGGAAGAGTGATTACTCTTGAATTTGAGAATTTCTATTTTGTCTGTGCCTATGTACCTAATTCCAAAGAAGGGCTTGTGCGTCTGGATTTCAGACAGGAATGGGAAGATCATTTAAGAGCACATCTGAACAGATTACGACAAAGTAAACCTGTTATCTATACAGGTGATCTGAATGTGGCACATGAAGAAATCGATATTAAAAACCCTGCTTCCAATCACAAAAACGCAGGATTCTCTGATGAAGAACGTGCTAAGATGACAGAGCTTTTACAAAGTGGCTTTGTGGATACTTTCAGATATCTTTATCCTGAAAAGGTACAGTATTCCTGGTGGAGTTACCGTTTTAAGGCAAGAGAAAGAAATGCCGGATGGAGAATTGATTACTTCCTTGTGTCTCAGGACATTATTCAGAATGTAAAAGATTCTGTCATCTATGATCAGGTGACTGGATCAGATCACTGTCCTGTGGGGTTGGAAATTGTGTTTTAGCTATAAGGGGATTATAATACTTACATATCAGTATTCGGAGGAATGCATACATGGAAATGAAAGAACTGGTAGAAGGCTACCGTAATGAATTAGTAGATAGATTGGGAAAACTTGTTTCTGTTAAATCTGAACTTGGTGAAGCAGAAGAAAATGCTCCATTTGGACCTGGTCCTAAAGCAGTACTTGAAGCAGCACTGGAAATGTGTAAAGAAGATGGCTTTAAGACTGTTAACCTGGATAACTATATTGGGTATGCTGAAATGGGCGAAGGGGAAAAGCTCATTGGTATCGTAGGACATCTTGACGTTGTTCCGGCAAAGAAGGAAGACGGATGGGATACAGATCCTTACACAATGGTGGAAAAAGAAGGTACTTTATACGGAAGAGGTGTTTCCGATGATAAAGGTGCTGTTGTGGCAAGTTTGATTGCCATGAAAGTTATCAGGGATATGGGAATTCCAGTAAATAAGCGTATCCGTCTGATCATGGGAACCAATGAAGAATCCGGTTCTGCATGTTTGAAACACTATGTGGAAAAAGAAGGCAGTGTAGACTACGGTTTTACTCCTGATGGAGAATTCCCTTTAGTGTATGGTGAAAAGGGTATGGTAGGAGCTACCTATCGTTCCAAAAAGACAAATATTCTGGATATCCAGGGTGGTACTGTCGGTAATGTCGTATGTAAGACATGTACAATCAAAGTGGAAAAGGCTTCTTTCTCCAGGAAGGCTCTGGAAGATTATTTCAATAACAGCTCCATTGAATATACCATGGAAGAAGTGGAAGACGGTGTGGTAATCACTGTAACAGGTGTTGCAGCTCATGCGTCCACTCCTGATCTTGGCAGAAATGCCATCAGCTATCTGCTGACTGGTTTACATTCTGCAGGATTCCAGGATCCGTTCTGTGATTTCTACTGTTCTCACTTTGGTCTTGAAACAAATGGCAAGTCTGCAGGTGTATACTTCAAGGATGAATATGGAGAACTGACACTGAACACAGGTGTCATTCATATGAAGGATGGTGTGATTGAGGGAAGTATCGATATTCGTTTCCCTGTCACATTTACAAGCAAACAGATCTTAAAGCAGTGGAATGATTCTCTGGAAGATGAAAATGGTGTTATCACGATTCGTCATACAACAGAACCATTGTTCTATCCTCTGGATTCTCCACTGGTATCTTCCTTACTGGAAGCGTATCGTGAAGTAACAGGCGATACAGAAACTCAGCCTTGGGTCATTGGCGGAGGTACTTATGCTAAAGGCATAGATAATACTATTGCCTTTGGATGTGCATTCCCTAACAATGATTACCGTATTCACAATACCAATGAATGGGTAACTGTAGATGAACTTGTTCAGCAGGCTGAAATCTACGTACAGGCAATTCTGAATTTATTAGAACTCTAAGAGGCAGATATATATTCTGCTTCTTTTTTTGTGGTAGAATAGGACACATGAAAACACTAGCTATATTATACGATTTTGATAAAACTCTCTCCCCAAAAGACATGGAGGAATACTCCTTGATTCCTTCTCTTGGCTATAACAATGCAAAAGAATTCTGGAATGAAGTGACTGAACTCTCCATGCGTAACTGTATGGATTCCATTTCTGCCTATCTGTATTTATTGCAGAAGAAATATGAAGATGCGGGTAATCCTTTGAAAAGAGAAAACTTCCATGAACTTGGAAAAGAAGTGGAACTGTTTCCTGGTGTAGACACCTGGTTTAAACGTATCAATGACTATGGCCGACAACATGACTTCATGGTGGAACATTACATTATTTCTTCCGGTATGTCCGAAGTGATTGAAGAATGTCCGATTGCCAGAGAATTCAAAAAGATCTATGCCTGCAGATATTATTATGATGAAGATGGTAATGCCAAATGGCCTGCAAGAATTGTCAACTATACCACAAAGACACAGTATGTTTTCCGTATCAATAAAGGCGTACTGGATGAAAGTGACGATAAGTCTTTGAATGAGTATGTTAAACCATCTAAAAGACCAGTGCCTGTTTCCAGAATGATCTATATAGCAGATGGACTGACAGATGTGCCATGTATGAGACTGGTCAAAGAGTATGATGGTAAATCTATTGCCGTGTATGATAAATCTGATGCTGTGGCTAAAAAACTGATTGATGACAGACGTGTCAACTTCATGGCAAAAGCAGATTACACTGAAGGAAGTGACATGGAAAAACTTGTGAAACACATCATAGATCATATGGCATGTGACGCAATTCTGGAAGACAGAGAAGGATATAGTCATGAATAATGCACAGAGATTTCTTGATGCCTATGCTGTGATTGAGCATGCCCTTGCGGTTATTGTGAATGATTCCAGATATGTGCCTTTTCAGCAGTTATTGTTTAAAGCACAGAAACATTCCTGGATTGTTTCTAAAAACCTGCAGGAATTAAGAGAATATGGAGAACTCAGAAATGCTCTGGTCCATCTTAGAGACGGTAATAATGAAGTGATTGCGGAACCGACGGACAAAGTGACGGAAGATATTGAGCATCTTGCAAAGTTGCTTTCCAGTGATGATAATGTCATGCAGTATATCTCAAAACCTGTAAAGATTGTCAGCCCTGAAGATTCTATTCTGGGTGCGTATGAACTTATGCGGACAATAGGCAGTTCCAAACTTCCTGTGTATGAAGGTAATCTTTTTAAAGGATTAATCAAGGTAGAAGCTATCTGCAGCTGGGCAATACAGCGCAGCAAAGTAACTCAGATTAAAGATTTGCTGGATTCTGAAACTAAAAAATATGTGACTATTCTGGATAAACATGCAACGGTACAGGATGTGATGAATGCCTATGAAGAAGGCTTGCAATCCGGCATTCAGCTGTTAGGTATTCTTGTGACAGAACATGGCAGTGAACAGGAAATCCCCTTGGGAATTATCACTGCACAGGACCTTCCTGAGATATTACAGGCATTCTTGTAAAAAGAATGTCTTTTTTTCAGAAAGATTTAAGAATTCCACTGGCAGACATTGAGAAAAGTGACGACATATAGTATATAATAAGGAAGTCTTAGAGGTAATTAGGGGAAGAGATATGGATAAAAAAGTAAAGATTGCATGTATTAGTGCAGGATCTGTTGCGGGTATCTTAGCTATAGCGTATGGAGCAGGGGCATACTACTATAAAGACAGATTCTTTCCTAATACAACTATAAATGGTAAAGACGTATCCGGATTACAGTTTCTTCAGGCAGAAGAAGTGGTTTCCGTACCGGATGGAGATGCGGTGATTCTGAAGGAAAGAAAGAATGGGGAGGAATCTATTTCTCTGGATTCCATTCAGTATGAAGTTTCGACATCCGATGACTCTGTTTCACAGTTTTTAACTCAGCAGAATTTATATTCCTGGCCTGCTCATCTTTTTGAAAAAGCAGAATATACAGTAGAACTGAAAACATCCTTTGATTCTGCAATGCTTACCAAGGAAATTACGAAACTGAAGGCAATGCAGGAAGATAAGATGGAAGCGCCTGAAGATGCCTATATTGATACAGACAGTAATGGTGTCTTTGAAGTAGTCAAAGAAGATCAGGGTACTACATTGATACAGGAAAATGTGGAAAAAGCAGTGAAGGAAGCTTTGAAAGAAAACATTCTGACGGTAGACCTTGATGAAACAAACTGTTATAAAAAACCGGAAATCACAAGTGAAGATGAACATCTCAATCATGTGGTGGATGTCATGCATGCTTTAAATAATGAAATCATTACATTGGATCTTGAAGATGGTGTAACAGAAGTAGTCACTCCTGAAACACTGGCAGGTCTGTTTGATCTGCAGGAAGATGGCACAGCGACTATTAACAATGATGCTTTAACCCAATATGTGTATGATCTGGCAGATAAATACGATACTCAGTTCAAAACACGTCAGTTTGTGACTTCCTATGGAAGTGAAATTACAGTAGGCGGAGGAAGCAGTGATACTTATGGCTATCAGATGAATCTTTCCGGAACCATTGATCTGTTAAATGGAGTATTTACTTCCGGACAGACACAGACTACTCAGCTTTACTGGGTACAGCAGGGACTTAGCAGGGGCGTGGATCAGTTAAATGATCTTGGTAATACCTACATTGAAGTCAGTATTGGTGCACAGCATTTATGGGCATATATCAATGGTCAGCTATATCTTGAATCTGACGTAGTTACAGGATTACCTGCGCATGGTCAGGATACACCTGTCGGATGTTTCAGAATTTTAAACAGACAGAGAAATGCACAGCTGAAAGGTACTGCATGGAATGGTGAAACATGGGATAGTCCTGTAGCTTTCTGGATGCCTATCACATGGGGTGGTGTTGGTTTACATGATGCTACATGGCAACCTGCTTTTGGCGGTACATTGTACTATACTATTGGTTCTCATGGCTGTATTAACCTGCCGTATGGTGTGGCATCAAGTATCTTTGAAGCCTTTGGCGTAGGAACACCGGTTATCGTGTATTAAGCATATAAGGATTCTGCAATGCAGAGTCCTTTTTTTTGGCTATAAAGAAAAAAAGTGGTCATCAGACCACTTTGATACCAGGGATATATTTCATTAAAGTTTGTGCAATACCATCTTCTTCATTGGATAAAGTGACTTCATCCGCAATGGCTTTGACTTCATCAATCGCATTGCCCATGGCTACACCAATACCGCAGTACTTTAACATACCTGCATCATTCTGCCCGTCTCCAAAAGCAATCATTTCTTCAGGAGTATACCCGAGTTTTGTAAAGACAGTTTCGATGGATTTAGCTTTATCTATTCCTTTGGCAGTGTACTCAAAATAGAAAGCACTTGTAAACATACAGGATAAAGTGTCTTTGAAAGGGGCGGCCATTTCTGTATGATGTGCCTGTAAATATTCCGGATCAGAAAAAGTGAGTATTTTATTAACAGGGAAATCTACATATGCAGATAAATCTCTTTCTTCATGAAGCAGGAAATGATTACTGTGAGCTTCATACTCCATGCAGTTAAATGGTTTGTCGTTAAGAGTAATGTAGTTGTGATACACATTTTCCACTAACATGTAGTCCCCATCTTCAATCATAGCTCTGACTTCAGGGAAGTTCTTTAAATGCCTTAAGACAGATCTTGTTTCTTCCACACTCATTGGCTGGTTGAAAAGAACTTCTTTGGTTTTAGCATCTTTAATCATGGACCCGTTATTACATACAAAATAGCCTTCGTATTTTTCCATCTGTAAAAGATCTGAAAATTTTTCCAGGCCTTTGGCAGGTCTTCCACTGGCTAAAACAAGTCTTACACCCTGTTGTTCTGCCTGTAATAAAGCCTGCAGAGTTTTTGGGGTAATTTCTTTTTTGCTGTTGGTTAATGTTCCGTCAATATCGAGAAAAATCAGTCTGATTGCCATATATGCCTCCTATTGCAATGTAAAGGTTAAGGTGCCTGCATTGTCAGCAAAGTCTACATCCACCATGGCGCCATTGATTAAAGTCATGGCAGGAATGGTGTGACCGATATCTGCACAATAGATATACGGCATATCCTGTAAAGCTAAATGCATTGCTTCTGCATAGTCCATACCTGTTTCGCTGGATTCAAATAAAACTCTTCCAAGCAAAACAGCTTTTGTGTATCTGAACCATCCTGCATATTTAAACTGTAACAGAGTTCTGTAGAACATCTCTGCACTCATGGAGAAATTGTCAAAGTAGAAGACTGTGCCATCATCTTTATATCTTTCAATAAAACCAAGGGTATCTTCGTATGGTGTACCAATCAGATCTTTTAATACATCGATACAGCCTCCGATACATCTTCCACGTACATGGAAAGTTTGTTTATTGCTGTACCATTCATCAGGGGTATCATAGGCAATTTCCTCTACCATGAATTTTGCCTTTGGAAGACACATAGGGTAGGTATGCTGAGGAATCAGATTTCCTTTTAAATATTCCAGGTTGGTATGTACATAATCAAAGTCTTCACCAAGATCATAACTTCCTGCATTTAAACCATAGATGGTTGCGACATCATATTTTGTGGTATAGCAATATAAGATGCTTGTAGGATCACTGGCACCCATATACCATTTTGGATGTGAGGCAAGTGTTTCAAAGTCGATGTGTTCCAGCGTTTCAATTAAAAAGTCTCCTCCTGCAGCACACATGACCATATTGACATCTGTATCTGAAAACAAAGAAGTCAGTTCCTGTCCTCTTACAAAGGCATTTGCAGATCTTGCGTCAGGATTTCTTACTGAGGCAGTCTCTTTTGTGTAATAGCCCTGTCTGTGTAAGGTGTCTAAAGAGGCATTGAAACTGTCTATTTTTTCTCCTACACCACTGCTTGGTGCGGAAATACCAATAGTATCATTGGTTCTTAAAAACTGTGGATATTTCATGGAATTACTTTAACACAAAAAAAGAAAGAACGCGTTGGGGAAACACGTTCTTTCAAAATTATGTTATTTTATATCATTCATTTTAAGGGGAGAGGAAAATGATATGTTATGTCTAATGTTTAATTTGACCTCCTTTCTACAGTACATACTATATAGATTTTCTATGGAGAAAATGAGAAGGGAAAATGAACAATAGGTGAACAATCATGTGATAAAAACCCATAATTATTTTAAAAAGAAAAAAGGAGTGAAACTCACTCCAACAGAAATTATACTATTCATCACTTTTTGTAAGGGGAGGGAAAATGATGTGTAGTAGTATGCTTCACTCCTTTCTTGACTACATTGATTACTATACACTTGCAATATGGTAGATATGGGAAGAGAGTCTGAAATCTATGTGAATATGTGGTAGGATGATTCCATGAAAACAACAGTATGGATTACAGGTGGAAGTGAAGGTATAGGTTTTTCCTATGCCAGGCATTTTGCAAAAGAAGGCTGTTCTGTCGGACTGATAGCCCGCAATAAAGAAAAACTGCAGAAGGCAAAAGCATATCTGGAAGATCACTATGGTGTGGATGTGCAGTATTACCTATGTGACTTATCTGTAAAAGAAGAATTACAGAAATGTATTGCATTTTTAAATACACAGACAATAGATATCTTTATCAATAATGCCGGTATGGGATATACGGGAAGATGTGAAGAATGTTCTATGGATACGCTTTCCACCATGAATGCTTTAAATATCACAGCAGTACAGTGTCTGAGTATTGCGGTGGGTAAAAAGATGATGGAAAGGAAATGCGGAAAGATATGCAATATCTGTTCCACAGGTGCTTTTCAGCCCGGCCCTTTTATAGCAGCCTACTACAGTTCTAAATCTGCAGTGCTTTCTTTTACACGTGCTTTAAGTAAAGAATGGAAAGGTACAGGTGTGAAAATACAGGCCGTCTGTTTTGGCCCGGTGAAAACAGAGTTCTATGCAAAATCTAAAGGTAAAGCTCCCTCTTTTGCCATGAATCCCGATACAGCTGTAAAGCTAGCTTTAAAAAGTAAAAAGAACACAGTGGTTGTCGGTTTTGTCAACAGACTGTGTCTGTTAGTACCTGCATCACTGCGTTCTGTATTTGTGTATCATTCCAAACTAAAACAGATCTCTGAAGAACGTTAGGAATTTGTTGATGAAATCCGGTACTTTTGGAACAGTGAATTCCTGTTGTGTGGAATAAATCTGTTCTCCGTCGGAATAGATGGTAATCGTAGCGGTCTTTTCGGAAGGATCATTATGCAATGTGTATTCCTCTTTGACATCTGTGTCTAAAGAAATACTGGCATCATTGCGTACATCCAGAGAGATAGGTTCTGCAAGAGATACTTCTTCGGATTCCTGCCCGATGACTTTTTTACCATAATACTGTGCAATAATATCCCCTTCGTTATACAGTGTTTTTCTGGAATAATTTGAGGAAAGCCATGTAAGGATAGTAGAGGTATCCCAGATATGATCATAGGAATACCAGTCTGTTAATGCCTGAGCGGTAACTGTAATGATCTGCATGCCGTTGAGCACTGCATAGGAAGCCATACAATGCCCTGCTTCATCCGTATAGCCTGTTTTATCTCCTTCAAATCCTGGAAGATCTACAGGATAAGCGGCTAAGGGGTTATTGATGGTTGCCTGCATGGTATAGCCAAGAGAATCTGTATATTCACGGGTATTGAAGATGGTACGGAAAGTATCATTTTTTAATGCTTCTTCAAGAAGGATGGCAATATCTCTGCAGGTAGAATAATGATTATCATCATGTAACCCAGTAGGTGTAACAAAGTGAGTATCGTTCATACCGAGTTTCTGAGCTTCCTGATTCATCATGTTTACATAGGAATCAATACTTCCTGCAATGGTATAAGCTAATGCATTGACCGCATCGGCACCGCTTGGAAGAATTGTGCCATATAAAAGATCCATCATGGTTGGGGTATCTCCTATATAGTATCCAACAATAGACGCATTGGCTTCGGCAAGGCCTTCCACCATGTCAGAAGTGATAGTGACTGGAGTGGATAAATCGTAACCACTGTTGAGAGCTACCAAAGCAGTCATAATCTTTGTCATGGAGGCAGGATAGATTCTGTCTGTACTGCCTTTGTCCAGTAATACCTGGCCTGTTTCAAAATCATAGACATAGGCTTTTTCTGAGACGATGGATTGAGAGGTTTCTTCACTGTCATAACTTGCATGGACAGGCTGAATAGCACTGAAGGCACATGCCAGTACACTCAGTCCCATGCATATATATTTTCTTAATCTGTTCATGGCTATAGTATACCATCTGTAAATTCAAGAAGGTAAAGAGAATTTGCATACTGTCAGAGATGGAATGAAAACATGGAAGTAACGAATGTTGATGATGAAGTATGTAACGGTAAAAAATGACAGCGGTTTCATGGTATACTTTTCTTAAAGAAAAGAGGGTATGAATTATGAGTTTTCCAAAGAATTTTTTCTGGGGTGGCGCTACTGCTGCCAACCAATGTGAAGGTGCCTGGAATGTAGATGGAAGAGGTATGGCTAAAACCGATGTGTCTACAGGTGGCACAGCCACAACACCAAGATATCTGACATACAGAATGCCTGATGGCACACCTGGCAAGATGGAACAGTTTGCGTCCAAACCTGCAGGGGCAAAGTTTGCTGTATTAGATGGGTATAAGTATCCAAATCATGATGCTATTGATTTCTATCATACCTATAAGGAAGATATTGCTTTGTTTGCAGAAATGGGATTCAAGATGTTCAGAATGTCCATCGCATGGCCAAGAATCTTCCCTAAAGGTATTGAAGAAGAACCTAATCAGAAAGGACTGGATTTCTACCGTTCTGTGTTTGAAGAATTAAAGAAATATAATATTGAACCATTAGTCACTATCTGGCATTTTGATACACCACTGTATATTGAAGAAGAATTAGGCGGATGGGCTAACAGAGAAGTGATCGGTTTATTTGATAAGTATGCAAAAACCATTCTTACAGAATACAAAGGCCTTGTGCATTACTGGCTGACATTTAATGAAATCAACAATACTGTCAACTTCTTTGAATGGCAGGAAGACAGTAAATACGATGAAAAGTGGCAGGAAGTATATCAGCATTTACACAACCAGTTTGTCGCAAGTGCACATACTGTAAAGATGGCACATGAAATCGATCCTGAAAATAAGGTAGGCTGTATGATCTGCGGTACATTATCTTATCCGTTAACACCAGATCCAAAGGATGTACAGTACAGAGATGAAAAATGGCAAAGAGGTGTATTGTACTGCGGAGATGTACAGTGCAGAGGGGAATACCCATACTATGCACAGAAGATGTGGGATGAACACAATGTACATTTGGATATCACCGCACAGGATAAGAAAGATCTTAAGGAAGGTTGTGTAGACTTCTATTCCTTCTCTTACTATTCCAGTAACTGTATCACAACCCATAAAGATACAGATACAGCAGGTGGGAATATGGTTATGGGTGCCAAGAACCCTTACCTCAAATACAATGACTGGGGATGGAGCTGTGATCCGTTAGGATTACGTACCTATCTGAACTATGTGTATGACAGATATCAGAAACCATTGATGATTGTTGAAAATGGTCTTGGTGCACTGGATGTTTTAACAGAAGATCATAAGGTACATGATGATTACCGTATTGATTACTTAAGACAGCATGTAGAGGCAATGAAAGATGCGATTGAAATCGATCATGTAGATCTGATTGCCTATACAACATGGGGCTGTATTGATCTGGTGTCTGCAGGTACAGGTGAAATGAGAAAGAGATATGGTTTCATCTATGTAGACATCGATGATAATCTTGAAGGTACAGGTAACAGATACCGCAAGGATTCTTTCTACTGGTATAAGAAAGTTATCGCTTCTGATGGAGAAGATTTAGCATAATACGTAATAAAGGAGAACCGGCTGGTTCTCCTTTTACTCATTGATCAGATTCTTTTTGGCATTGGCGATAAACTCTGCGGCATTCTGTCGGATATCTGTGACTTTACCGAGAATATCGGAAGTGGAACTGTCAATCAGCAGTTTTAATAAACGTCTTGCAATCTTTCTGTTGGAAGGGCTGATTTTGGATAATCTTGTCAATGCTTTGAAAAAGACAGGAATACCTCCATCTGCAAAATCGGTAATGTTTTCTATACCTGCATCGCGTAATTCGCGGAATACTTCATCGCAGAAAGAATGACATTGCTCGGGTGTCAGCGTGTTCAGCATAGTATCCAGTTCTTTTTGTAAAGCTTTACTTTCCTTACTTAAAGTACCTGGGACAAAGTTTTTCCCTTCTACAAGCCAGCTTATGGCACTGTGCTGCAACAGTGTAAAGGCATCAGACTTGATGACAATCGTATTGGGAATTCTGGAAAACATCATACCGAAGACATCAAATTCCGGAATGATCTTAATAATCCTTGGCTCAAAGTAAGCAAAGGCTTTTTTCTGTTCTTCTGTAAGATATCTGAAATATAATCCTGGACCATCATTGGAATAGATGTTAAGGATATTGGAACGGTTTCGTTTTAAAGATAAGACAGAGTATACTGCAAGGTTACCACCTTTGGAATGACCTCCGATTCTGTATTTCCTTCCTCTTCTGATATGCTTGTTCAGATAGTTTACTGCACTGATCTGAGCAGGGACGGTTTCATAGGATAAACAGAAATCTTCTTGCCATCCGGTTAAAGTGTCATCTGTACCTCGGAAGGCAATATAGGTAGTTTTATCCGAAAGGTCAATGGAAAAACAGGCAAACTGCTGATGTGTTTCTGTATCTGTTTCGGACACAAAATCATGAATGACAGCATCTTTGAAACGCACGGTCTCTGCCATGCCTTTTAAGACTAAGGGGGCAAGACCTATAAAACTTGAAGAGTCGATACATTCCTGTTCTGTATGCTCCTTAAAGTACATATCTGAGATTTCTTTGACTGTATAAGCCCTCTTTTCTGTAACATAAGGATCAAAGACGGTGTAGGCCATCTGTGACAGAATGACATTATCTACAATATTGAAGGGATCCTGTTTGAAAGTCAGGTCTCCTCTCCATTTTAAATAATCCAGAATATTCATGGTTAATGTTTTCCGTTCAGGTCTTTATCATACTTTTCATAATCCAGCACATACAGATAGGAATACATGATACTCAGATAATATTCCATACATGCCTGAGAAAAGAAAGACGCAATTCTGTGAAATTTATCTTCTTTGGCTGGCAGTAATAAGGCGATATCACATATCTTGGCAAGTTCACTGTTCGGTTCTGCAGTAATACATATCATTGGAACATGGCTGTTTTTGAGAATCTTTGCACAGGTTAATGTGCTCTCTGTTGTGCCAGAATAAGACAGTAATAAGCTACAGTCTTTAGGGCTCATAGTACGTGCAAGATGTCCCTGCTCTCCATACACAGGTGTAGCGAGAAAGTTGACACCAATACGCGTCAGTCTTGCCTGAAAGGTAAGACCTGCAAGGTAAGCATCTCCCACACCAAAAATAGCTACATTTTGCGCTTTCTTTAACATAAAGCAGGCTCTTTTCAGATCGTGTACGGATAAAGATCTCTGCGTATCCTGCAAGGTCTGGATAGTCAGCTGTTTTAACTGTTCACTGATTTCTGAGATAGAGTCATTTTTGGAGAATGGAAAGTTAGGATCTATTTCAGGATATGCATCTGCAGGCTGAGATAGTTCCTGAGCAAAAGAAATCTTGAATTCTTTGAAGCCACTCAGGTTCATACGCTGACATAATCTCATGACAGCACTGGTAGAAGTGTAAGTGGCACTTGCCAGAGACTGAATGGACATTTGTAATACATCATCTTTATGAGAAAGGATATAATTGGCAATATCTGTTTCGTTGCCTGTAAAGTCTTTCTGTTCCTGTAATTGTTTAGTTATTGTCATGCCTATATTGTACCAAAGTTTCGGCATAAAGTTTCGAAACTTTTATAAAAATGTCGAAAAGTTTCGAAACAGATTACCTAAAGCGATGCAGTGTATGTTCAAGAATATTTGAAACTGCTATAGTGAAAACAACAAAGGAGAAGAAAAGATTATGAGTGAAAAACAGGGAATTAAAATCTGTACAATTGGAGGCGGCTCCAGTTATACACCAGAATTAATGCAGGGATTTATCAAAAGATATTCCACATTACCAATCAGAGAAATCTGGCTTGTGGACATTGAAGATGGTAAGGAAAAGCTGGAAATTGTAGGTGCACTGGCACAGAGAATGTGGGATGCCTCAGGCTATGATGTCAAAGTACATCTGACTCTTGATAGAAGAGAAGCTTTGAAAGATGCTGACTTTGTAACAACACAGTTCCGTGTAGGATTGTTAAATGCACGTATCAAGGATGAAAGAATTCCACTATCTCATGGCTTCTTAGGCCAGGAAACAAACGGTGCTGGTGGTATGTTTAAATTATTGAGAACTGCTCCGGTGATCAAGGCAATTGTTGAAGATATGAAGGAACTATGTCCAAATGCATGGCTGATTAACTTTACAAACCCATCTGGTATGATTACAGAAACAGTTATCCGTCAGTGTGGATGGAAGAGATGTATTGGTCTATGTAATGTTCCAGTAAATATCATGATGCAGGAACCAAAGATGCTTGGTAAAGAAGAAGATGAATTGAGCTTTGAATTTGCTGGATTGAACCATTTCCACTTCCATAAAGTATTTGATGCAAAGACAGGTGAAAATCTGACACATGAAATTGCTTATAAGATGATGGAAGATGATAAGAGCAACATGCAGAATATCCAGAGCGAAAAGTTCTTATTAGATCAGTTGCTTGCTATGGATTGTCTGCCATGTGGATATCATCGTTACTACTATTTAACAGATGAAATGATGAAGAAGGAATTAGAAGATTTTGCTAAGCATGAAACACGAGCTGAAAGTGTTAAGGAAGTTGAAACTCAGTTATTTGAACTCTACAAGGATCCAGCTTTACATGAAATGCCAGAACTTCTTGGAAAACGTGGTGGTAAATACTACAGTGATGCAGCATGTGAAACCATTAATGCCATTTATAATAATACAGGTAAAGTCATGGTTGTATCTTGTGAAAACAAGGGCGCATTACCTGATATTGAAGATGATGCAATCGTTGAAGTATCCGCAAGAATTACCAGACACGGTGCAGAGCCACTTGCCTTTGGACATATGGAACCAGCAGTCAGAGGTATGGTTCAGTTAATGAAGGCTATGGAAGAAACAATCATTGAAGCTGCTTTAACAGGTAACTATGGTAAAGCACTGGAAGCTTTCCAGATCAACCCGCTTGTAAAGCATGGTCAGTGTGCACAGGACTTGTTAGATGAAATGCTCGTAGCTCATAAGAAGTACTTGCCACAGTTTGCTGAAAAGATTGCTGAACTTGAAGCAAAGGGTGTTACTGTACAGGATGCATTAGCTAAGGAGCTGTGCGATAAAGGACTGTAATTTAAAAGACTTACTCCATGGTGTAAAATAGCCATGGAGTTTTTGTTATGATGCGTATTATGATTCCCGTAAGGGAAGGGAAAATAGAAACAGTATTTGAAAACAGTACACACTTTTATGTGTATGCAGCAGAAGGCGGACAGATATTGCATAAGAGTGAAGTGGTTTCTGATAAGGTCCCTTTAGAGTGTATAAAGGCGCTTAAAGCAGATGCCTGTATCTGTGATGCAATTGAAGATACAAGCAGACAAACTTTAACGCAAAGTGGTATTGCTGTATTTCACCATGCACAGGGGAGTCCTGACAGCGCTATAAGTGCTTTGTTTATGGGACAGCTTGGTACACCGAGCATCTAAAAGCAAGTAATTTACATTCATAAAAGTGATGGTGTGGAAACCCACGTGTCTTTAGACCGTGGGAGGAAACACCTGTAAATCAGCCCTGATTTTTAATGTAATGTTGTATAGTGCTTTCTGACACTTCTCCAATGCTACATGCAAAATAGCCGTCGGACCAGAATATTTTCTTTCTCCAGTATTTGTTTTTCAGCACATTGGCAAACTGTTTCCATAAATAATATGTTGATCTCTGTTTGCATTCCTTTACAATATCACAGATGCGTTCTGTAGTATCGTATTCCAGTAAAACGTGAATATGATCGACATCTGTTTCCATTGCCAGAATCGTCCAGCCTTTCTTTTCTGCAATATCTGTAAAGATTGTTTTTACACTTGATGAAACATTTCCAGCCAGTTTTGGCAGTGGTATCTATCTGATTTAGGCATAAATAAGCTCCTCACTTTATTTCACTATACTACAATGATATAATACATGTAATGAAAGGAGTGTGTTCTATG
>CAKVIS010000008.1 GCA_934754415.1 uncultured Bulleidia sp. | reverse complement strand
TGGTGAAACATTAAAGAAAGAAGGAGAGAAAATAGGTAAACAGGAACAGGCAATAGAAACCTGTAAGAGAATGCTGGAAGATCATTTACCTGTGGAAATCATTCAGAAATACACTGCATTAAGTGTAGAAGAAATTCAGAAGATTCAAGAAACACTTCAGAATAAATAATTTGTAAAGCAGTAAATGAAGAAACCTGTATGGCAGGTTGTTACTAAAATTGTGTAAGTTTCTAAAACTTATGCAATTTTTCAGTATAGCTGATGAAAGGACAAATTCTTCAAAAAAGTGTGCGACACTTTTAAGAAAGAGAATAAATTGATGTAATCAAAAAACGACAGCAGAACACTGTCGTTTTCAATTACAGAATCATTGTGGCAATACTGACCAGTAATGGAAGGGTGAACAGACATAGTAAGGTAGACATACACACCTGTTCTACTGCTTCTGTATAGTTTTTGTCGTATTGCTGTGCAAAGATAGCTACATTACTGCCTACAGGGCAGGCGGCCGCAATGACCAGAGTTAATTTAATATCCAGAGTACCGATTGGCAATACATAGAATACAAGTAAGATAATGAGTGGAATTAACAGTAATCTTACAAAACTGACAATGTAGGTATTCTTTCTTGTTAACATCTTCAGTAAATCAGACTGAGCAAGGTAAGCTCCGGATACTAACATAGCCAGGGCTGTATTAATTCCTTTGATAGTGGAAAATACATCAGTGATGATAGCCGGTTGAGGAATATTCAGAAAGTATACAAATAAGCCAATGACAACAGAGATGACAATAGGGTTGGTGATGATCTTCTTCAGACTCATGGCATTTTTATCTTTGGAAATCATGTAGACACCTACGGTCCATTGTAAGGCATTAATCATGACAATCATCATTGCTACAAAGAAAGCACCTTCATTCCCTACTGCTGCAGTGACTAAAGGGATACCAATAAAGCCTGCATTGGAGAAAGCACTGGAGAAAGCGGAGATACCGTCTTTCTTTCCGAAAAAGAGATAGCCTATCAGTACGGATAGTCCCATAGCTACAATGGAAAGAAGAATGGAATAGAGTAATTCCATGGTTTTTTCCTGTGTTCTTTCAATCCAGAAACTGTTCACAATGACTACAGGAATGACTAAGTACAGCAGTACTTTTCCCATATCTGCACTTCCCTGGATTGTAATCATGTTTTTCTTGAAGAACAGATATCCGATGGCTATCAGGGTAAACATAATCAGAATCTGTTTGGATAATATCATTACCATATTAGTAACCAATTCCTTTCAATGGGTTATTTTCAGTCATGTCTCCATCTGTAGATACGACCTGGATACGTATCTGAGCGTATCTTGTCATTGGAGTATGACTGTTAGATTTTACTGTACAAAGCACAATAAAGAAATCATGAAGTTGTGCATTTTGCGGAATGGTAAAATATGTCGCCTGCTGAGATGGTTCAAAACAACGCAAGGCACAGGTACCTGTATAGGTACTTAATTCCTGCTGTACTTCCCAGTACACGGTATACTCATCTTCACTTTCTACTTCCACATGTAACGGAACAGTTTCTCCTGCAGCTGCTTTTACATCTGTCACATCTGTTTTTACTACAGGAGGATGGGCACAGTCTTTGTATGGTTTACAGCACCAGTCTGCTCGTGCAGCCCACTCTTCCTGGTACATCTTTAAGAATCTGTTTGGATGTCCTTGTTTGCCTGTAAACCAGTCATAAGTAAGTGGTACATCGTTACCATCGGTGGTGATTCTTCCTAGAAGCGAGCCAAAAGAAGGATCTTCCAAGGTTCTTAAGCCAAATGTCAGTAAAGGGATATAGGTATTACTGTCACCTTCTCCTAAGAAATCATAGGAAGGGAAAGTGACAGGTTCCATGCCGTCAAATCCCCAGTCAATAGTTGGATAGAGACCATACTGGTTTCTGTCAGGTTCGCCTGGATAGTAAGTACCATCTCCCATCAGTCCGTATTTAGACATTAACGGACCATGGTTAAACTTAATGTGTTGTTTTAACCATTCTGCCTGGAAGGTTTCCTTACAGTCAGTCTGAGATGTTAATGATGCAAAGTAACTGCCATAGGTATTTTCTGTTTTTAATAAGACAAGATCAGGGAATAATGGTTTGCCATAGTCCAGCCAGCTGTTATCCTGACCGATACCGTTGATGATGCCCAGTATTCTTACTTTTTCTGTTACTTTGGTTTGTATTTCTTTCCATTGCTCTGTGTCCTTGTAATCATTAGCAATAGACATCAAGGCACGTACAATGGTATTGGCTCCACCCCAGGATTGTAAGTACAGGGGTCTTTCATCATCGTCAAGAATTGCTTTTTTGATGAGGTTGGAACCATCTGTATCAAAGCGTACATCACCTTCAAACTCTATATTGCCATAACAGGTTTTTTCTAACAGTTCTTCTGGTGTTGGATACCCTTTGGCATTAGAGGACAGATATGGATACGCCTGTCTGTATTCGTTATTCCATAAAGATTCTATCCAGCCAGTTTCAAAAGGTCTGTAGGAAGTAAGGTCTTTGGCTTCAGGATCTGGATGAGGATATCCCTGATGACCATAGATAGCCATATTACCACTGCATCTGTAGTGAGGTGTCACTTCACCCAGTGTGTGTCTGCCATCTCCGTTGAAATGAAATTTACTGGAAGTGTAGATAAACCCATCTACATCTATTTCATTTAAGAACAGACTAAGATGAATTAATGAATTCATATCATCACATTCCATATCCGTTGTGATGATGGTACGCGGTTTTAACATACAGGGCCTCCTTTTTATCTGATGTGGTCTAAAGAATAAACAATATTGCCTGATTTTCCGTCTTTTCTTATGCCTTTAGTAAAATCTGTATCCTTGGCAATAAAGACATCATACTGCTGGAATTTCCATGGAATATGATCATCTGTACCTGCAAGAATCTCTTTTGCGACTTCGATATTTTCATCCACAAGAGATTTAGGAGATTCACATGTGCCATGCTGTCTTAAGATACGGTCATATCTGTCTTCCATGGATTTTAATCTGGATAAAGTATTCAGATATTGTTCTACTGTAGAACATTCTGGTCTGAAGATGAATGTCATAACACCGCAGGCATCTCCGAATAAACAGATTCTTTCTTCAGGAATCAGTACAACCATCATACCATGAGTATGTCCTGGTGCACTGTAAGTTTCAAGAGTAATATCTCCAAGATCAAAGGTCATTCCATCTTCCAGGTCTTTAAAAGTACCTGTGTACACAGGTATAAAATCACTATCCTGAATATCCGGATAGTTTTTACTTAAGGATAGCTTTCGGAAGGTGTATTGTGTTCTTTCAAAGAATAACTCTTTATCCAGGGGATTCATGTATACACTGTTCCATTGCTGGCAGCCTGAGGCATGGTCAACATGCCCATGGGTAATGAGTACTTCATAAGGCATGTGAAAGGTATCTTCAATATAGCCTTTTAAATCACCGACTCCATACCCTGTATCTATTAACATGCCTCTGTCCTTTCCAAGAACAAAATACATGGCCACATCACCGATGCCTTTAATACGATAGAGATGATCTGTAATCTTTTCTTTTGTAAATGTTACGTTCATAGTGTATTCCTTTCCATAGCAGTAAAAGCTGAGGGGGACTCTCAGCTTTTACATATATCTTTTAGTTGTTTTCGTTTTCCTGCTCTGCTTTTAAAAGCTGTTTATCATAGGTCATAATAAATGGAGTAATTAGAAGTAAATCAATAACAAATACTACCAGCCATACAAGAAGTGTACGGATATCTCCTGTACCAAGCCATGCGGCTAAAGGACCAGGGACTGTGAATGGTAATGTAATATAGAACTTACCACACAGGTTCATGCTTGCGGCAAACCAGTAAATGGATGAGTTAATGACTGTCCCTAATAACATTGGAATCAGAGTATAGACATTTAATACAGTTGGTAAACCGAAGATGGAAGGTTCGTTGATATTGAACATACTTGGGACAATGGCAATCTTGGATACAGAACGTGCCTGTTTACTCTTGGCAAATAAGAGAATGACAATGTTCATGGCAAGATAGGTAATCCAGTTGCCGAAGATACCATTTACAGAACCTGCAAGGATATATTCAGGGGTTGTGCCTGCGGCAATAGCTTCGGCATTTGCAGCAAGACCTGCAGTTGTAATAGGTGTTAAGACAACGCCTACCATATTTCCACCATGGATACCAAACCACCAGAAGATAGTGGAAATGATATTGAAAATCCACCATGCAGGTAAGGAAGTTCCGGCTTTCATTAATGGCTGGAAGATGGTATAGACAAGACTTGCAAGACCTGCACCTGTTAACATCTTAATAACAGCATCTAATGCGATGAATAAGATAACGTTGGCAGCACCAGGTAATAAGACATTGAATGGAGCAGCTACGTTAGGAGGTACGGAATCAGGGAGCTTAATAACAATATTCTTTCTTGCAAAGAATCTGTTAACTTCTACAACAAGTAAACCAATAACCATGGCCGCAAACATATAGCCTGCACCAAGCATACCAACGTTGATGGAGCTGGTAGTCATATCGAAAGCACCGGATACACATAAGTACACTACAAGTGCCATGATCATGTTGTTGATGCCGTTCATCTTATAGGATGTGGCTAACTGATAAGATACACCGCATACTACATAGATGGAGATAGCTCCGATAGTTAAGTAGTATGGAAGTAATAATGTTGCAGCATTTGCTGTTGCAAAGCTTTTCCATGCAAGTAAGAAGGCATAGAAGAAGTTGGAAGGTTCTGTAATGGATGGTGGTACTGGTGGCATAGCTAGTAACATTGCAAAACCACCAATAACTGTAATTGGAATTAAGATTGTAAGACCATCACGCACAGCAGCAAGATGTTTCTGATTGGCAATTTTCTGCCCTACCGGAACAACATGTTCTTCCATGAAATTCTGGAATTTGTCCATGAAGCCGACCTTTTTTGTTTCTGACATTTTCTCTCCTTTTTCTTCTGCGTCAGTCAAGTCGTCAAAAGCTTTTCTTACCATGTCATCCAGTTTTTCACCATCTCCTGAGGCAAAGATGTCTGCAGGGATAGGTAAAACTTTGATATCTCCGTAAAAGGAGGCTTCTTCCACTATGGAATCGTAAGAGGCTTTTGCCTGCGGAGCGAGTAATACCACATCATATTTGGCTATGACATTAGGTATGTCTATCAGTCCCTTAGCTTCGATCAACCAGTTTTCCCCGGGCTGTATGTGTTGTTTCATCTTATTGATCAATATGCTGGAACTGGCTCCGGATACGCAGACCACTAAGATAGTTAAGTTGTTTGTCATACACTGTTTCCTATCTACACTCATACAATATTCCTTTTATTTTTTTCATGTACAAAACGATTTCCTCTTAGAAGAGGAAGCACATTGCAATGTCAGATTTTCTTTGCAAGAAAATTTTTGATGTAATACAGAGCTGCACCAATAGCAGGGGTATACTGACAGTGAATTAAGTCCCATGCAGCTACGCTGTATAAGCCCTAGGACCAGTTTGCAATCAATGCTTATCTTTACTGCCAGTATTTTTGTTACTCAAAAAAGAAAAGAAGATTGCCAATTATAAAAACATAGCCATGTATAAAGGTAAAGTAATTTTTTTCTTGTCTATGTCTGAATTACCTGTAATAAATTTATAACCGTATGGAATATGTTCATCTTTAAGGAGATTATTTAAGGATGCAGTACGGGAATTGTTTGCTTTTACTTCTATAGGGATAATAGAGGAATCTTTTTCTATAAAGAATTCTAATTCTACTGTTCCTTTCTGATTCTTGTAATACACAAGAGGGTAGTTTTTCTTGATCAGAAAATCAGCTATTAAACTTTCATACAGTGCACCTTTCAGATTTCCATATAATTGGTTATTAAAAACAGAACTTTTGGTCTGATAGCCATAGGAGGCTGTTAATAAACCAATATCATTCATATATAACCGGAATTTATCTTCATCTATATATCCTTTAATTGGAAAAGCAGGTTCATAAAGGTTATAGCATCTGGTTGCCATACCGGCATTTTCAATCCAGTCGATACTGCTCATAAAGTAGGAGGATGCTTTTCCCTGTTTCACTTCTTTATATTGAAATTTATGGTTATCTTTCAGTAATTGACGGGGAATAGAATCGTAACAGGATCTTGCTTTGATGCGTTCATCAGTTTCTGTATAACATGCAATATCATCACGGTATCCATCGATAATGGTATTTTGTTCCTGATCGACACTGAAAAAGTCATGTGTAGTCAGATATTTGTTAATTACATTTGGCATACCACCAGTAATCATATATGTTCTGAGATATTCAAACATTTTATTGTTTATTGCATCCGGTATATGAAGACCATTTGTGAAATATGGTTTTAAAGTATTTATGGCATTACTGTCAATTCCTAAAGCCCATAAAAATTCTTCGAAATCCATTGCGTGTAGTGTTTTGACTTTTTCATATCCTACTGGGACAGAAGCAGCAACTAAAGAAACACCCAATAAAGATCCTGAGGCAATGACATCAAACCTTGCGTCCAGTGCCCAATATTTCAAAGATGATCTGGCATTAGGACAATCTTGTATTTCATCTAATAACAGTAATGTTTTGCCGGGTATGAATTGTATGCCGGGGCGCAATAAACTGAATTTTCCAATCAGAGAATTTTATATCAAAGGAATCATCAAAAATAGTTCTTAATTCTTTTTCTTTTCTGAAATCAACACTGATGAAGTTGTCATAATATGTTCTTCCAAATTCTTCAATAAGTGTACTTTTACCTACCTGCCTTGCACCTTTTACTAATAAGCATTGTTTTGTTTTTGAAGTACTCTGAGTGTTCTTCCATTCCAATAGATCATTCATGAATTTTCTTTTTAACATACATCTCACCTCAATACTATTATAATAATTTCCAGAAAAAGTGTGCATGTAGAAAATAAAAACTATGGAAAAAGTTGTGACATATGCAATTAAATCCCAGGAAAAAATAATAAAACATCAAAAACACTTCCATGGGATGAGAAAAGCACTGCTGATTCAGTCTGGTAATACAATACGGGGATAGTCGATATGGACTTATCGAAGTTCTTTGACAAGCATTAGTGAGTTTAGCTACTAATGCTTCTTTTAGTTATACAAATTTTGCAAAGTTAAGGGGGTAAAAGAAAAGCATCTCTAAAGAGATGTTTTCGCTTAACGGTTAAATGATTCCCTTAAAAGTGTAATGCAAATAAGGAAAAGTAGAACTTTAAAGGGATTACTTTAATCTGTAATAATAGGTGCTTTTCCCTTTGCCTTCTTTTCTTATTTCACCTAATGAAATAAGATCTCTAAATGCTTTTTCTATTGAACTATTGCTAAGTGTAGGACAAAGTTCTCGAATATCTTGCTTATTGAAACGACCTATTTTATACATACTTGCTTGTCTAACCATTTCAAGAGCGGGAAGTTTAGTTTCGACGAGTGAAAAACGATCCTCAAAATCTTTGTAGGCTGCAAGAATGGTTCCCAGCAAATATTTAATAAAAGGAACTACATCTTCATTGCCTTCATGCCATCCATGTTGTGCCTGAGAAAGAACACTGTAATACAGATCTTTATTCTTAGCGATTTTTGCTTCCAACGAAATATACTTTCCAACATAAAAACCATTTCTATATAAAAGCAACGTGGTTAGAAGCCGACTCATCCTACCATTACCATCATTAAATGGATGGATACACAAAAAATCATGGATAAAGATTGGAATAATAATTAGAGGTTCTACTTCCATATTTCCAATCACACGATTATATTCCTCGCAGATTTTATCCAAAGCTCTCGGTGTTTCAAAAGGAGAAAGAGGTGTAAATAAAGTTTCTACATGTCCATCCGGATAGGTTGCACTGATATAATTTTGTACACTTTTAGTTCTGCCACCCATAGGATTATTCATATGGCTATATAAAATTCTGTGAAGCTGTAAAATATAATTTTGAGAAATAGGAATTGCATCAAAACTTTCATGAATGATATTAAGCACATCGCGGTACCCAGCAATTTCCTGCTCATCACGATTTTTCGGTGTTGTCTTTTCTTCTACAAGTTGTTTGATACGGGTATTAGTAGTGATAATACCTTCAATAGCATTCGATGCCTCGGTGCTTTGTATTTTTGCTATTTCTACAAGCTTTTCCAATTCCTGAGGCTTTTGCTTAAGGTATAGCTCTTGTTTTCCTGCTTCTTTATATATAGCCGCAATTAATCCAAGGATATCAGAGTCCCACTTTTGATTTTTAATTTCAGAATAATTAAAGTTTCTCATTCCCTTACCCGCCTTTCTTTCCCTTATAATGTAGTCGAAAATAAGGGAAAAAGCAATGCGTTAAGAGAAAATTCCCTTAATAGCATCTATAATTAAAGGGAACGTTTTATTTAAATCAGATAAACAAAGTGTGCATGTCATCGTAGTTAGAAGATACAACACTATGTGCTAAACAGTATTCAACAGTGAGATAATATGAAATATTACCAAGTGTCGCCGTAAAGCCCCTTGCTTTAGCAGTGGGGATATAAGGCGACTTATATAACGATTATTTTGCTAAAAGCTATCTAATTTCCATTTCATTAGGTAGCTTTTAGCTGCATAATATACATATGGAATATAAATCTAATCATAATGTCGTCTATTCCTGCAAATACCATGTGGTATGGTGTCCTAAGTATCGACGTTCCGTTCTGATAAACGGTGTTGATGTTCGTTTAAAGGAGTTGATTAAAGAAACCTGCGACTCACTAAATGTCGAAATCATCGAAATGGAGATTATGCCAGACCATGTGCATCTGCTTATGGAAGTAGACCCACAATTTGGAGTACATAAAGCTGTTAAGCAAATCAAGGGATATTCTTCTAAAGTGTTGAGAACAGAGTTCCCCTGGCTTAAATCAAGGCTTCCTAGTTTGTGGACTAACAGTTATTTTGTAAGTACAGTTGGTGGTGCCCCACTTGCAGTAATTAAACAATATATTGAGAATCAGAAAAACGTGTAGGTATCAAATATGCAGCTATCAGAAACAGTAAAACTTTATATGACAAACGAACAGAAACCTCTTGTTGTTATGACTATGACCGAGTACATCAATACAGTTAATAGTCTTGTTTCTGTTGCTACAAATGGTATATCTATCGGCAAATACACAACTGCTGATGTTAATGCCAGCCTTCCGTCTGCTCTGACAAATCAATGTATTCGTGATGCTAAATCTATTGTTAATAAGTACAACAAGGACTGTCGAAAGGTTTCTGCCAAGAACAAAAAACTTGCTAAACAGAAATCTGGCATCACGATAAAAGAGCCTACAGTTCCCGTTCTCAAAAGACCATGTTGCTATGTAAATAATCAGAACTTCAAGATTAAGGATAATCACATTGAATTTCCTGTTCTGATTAACGGTAAATCAAAGCGTATATCTATTCATACTTCTGTGACAGATGAGCAGAAACTGATATTTGCGAATGCAAAACTTGGAACTATGCGTATTGTCTATAAGGGTAATAAGATGGTTGCTCAAATTGTATATGAGGTTGCTGAACCTGAATATACTAATAATGGTAATATCATGGGTATTGACCTTGGGATTAAGTGCCCTGCAGTATCAAATGCATCTGATGGCAGCGTTAAGTTCTATGGCAATGGTCGTAAGAACAAATATATGCGCAGGCATTATAAATATCTTCGCACGAAGCTCGGCAAAGCTAAAAAACCTGATGCTATAAAGCGTATTAACAATAAAGAACAACGCATCATGAAAGACATTGACCATAAAATAAGCCATGACATTATTGCTACAGCAGTAGCTCATAATGTAAAAGAAATCAAATTAGAGCAGCTTCAAAACATTCGCTCTACGACAAGAACAAGTCGTAAAAACAATCCCAGACTGCATACATGGTCTTTCTATAGACTTGCACAGTTTATAGAATATAAAGCTAAACTTGCAGGCATAAAAGTTGAGTATGTGAATCCAGCATATACAAGCCAAAGATGTCCTGTCTGTGGGAGTATTCATCATGCATATGACAGAAACTATACTTGTGTCTGTGGTTTCCACATCCATAGAGATTTGCTTGGTGCCATGAATATCTGCAACTCAACTGAGTATGTTGGCGATAGTAATATCAGACATACTGCCTAGAGAACTATATGTTCTGCTCTAGGATGGGTAATGGCATACCCATAACTTGCACTACGACCTACTAGAAATGGACTGGTCAGCCAATCACTTGGCAGGTAGCAAGAATCCCCTGTCTTCAGACATGGGGAGTGTCAATACGTTTTACCCCTTGCGAACACCGTTTTACCCCGTTCTACCCCTTGCATTCATTCTATATTTATACCAATTATTTCAATTTAGGTAATTATTTCAATATCGCCACTACCACAATCCTCTTATTATCATTTCTTGTATCGCAAGTCACTAAAGTCATCAGCTTGTCATCCGTATTGACAGAAATGCCTGTTTTATATAATCCTCGATTAATAGAGTCGGATATAAAGGCATTGAATGCAGGATTTGAATTCCAATTGGTTTGCGTAAATTCCAAAGAATCATTCAAATTGTTTAGATCTACGTTCATCACTTCAAATATCTGATAAGTTCTTGTTTCATTTTCTGTAATGAATTTAAATGTTGGATGTTCTTTATAGTAGCTTTGATGAATATAACTCATTAATGGCGTAAAAATGATGTTATCCCATTTAGCGGAATGACCATAAATCACAACGTTTATCGAATCTATATTTCCATCTGCCGATACAAAGGGAATACCTGCATTGGCATATTCTTTTTTGATATTTTTTCGAACATAGTAATCATTGTCTGGTGCCTGTACAACCGGTTCATAAATAACTCGATTATCAAATTCTAAAATACCCACAATATCTTTATTTGTTTTTTGAAGTAAAGATAAAGAAAGCTCCTTTTCAGAAGTTTGGATACTTATGCTTTTTTTGCAAAATATCTTCCTTTTAAAAGAGGAACTTTATTGCCATCTGTATACTATATACTGTAGTAGAATTAAGTTAGGTAAATATGGAGAATAAAGAAAAGGAAATTGTTAAATATCTTGTAAGTAAGGAAGACTATGTCTCAAGTAATGATATAGGCCAGGCAACAGGTGTCTCTTCAAGAACTGTACGTAAGTATATGAGTATTCTTAAAGATGAGTTACAGGAGAATGGGGCATTACTGGATGTGTATCATGGACAGGGATTCAGAATTGTTGTTCATGATCCTGTGGCTTTCAGACAATACCTGGAAGAAGATGAAGAAAACCCTTTTAACACCCCTGAAACAAGAAAGAAGTATTTACTTTTAAGATTACTGACAAGTACAGACTATATTGATTCTTATGATCTTGCAGAAGAAGTGTTTATTTCTCCATCTTTATTACGGATGCACTTAAAGGATATTTCTGCTGTTCTTGAAAAGTATCATTTACAGCTGGTGAATTCCAGATCCAGTGGATATAAAGTGGTGGGAGAAGAAAAAGATGTAAGATTATGTATTTCTCAGGAATGCAGAAATACATCTGTTCTGGATTCCTATTTTCAACATGCAGATACCGAAGACTATATCAGTGGTATTCAGCCTGTTATTGAACGTGCCATGAAGAAGTTCAATATTGCGGTCAGTCAGGAATCTATCAAATCCATTGCCTTGCATTTCTTAATAGCTATCACCAGATTAAAGACAGGCAACACTATAGATGTGGATGCCAATGTCAGATCACAGATTCATGTAACACCAGAATTCTTTGTGACAGGCTATATTGCCAAACAGCTTAAAGAACTCTATGGCATTACATTTACAGAAGATGAACAGGTCTATATGACCATGCACATTACAGGAAAAAGAAGGTTGTATGGGCATGAACACTTACAGGTGGAAGTCAGCCGTGAAGCATTGGTATTTATCAATAAATTTCTTAGAAATATCTATAAGTCTACAAAAGTAGACTTATTTGAGGATGAAGAATTACGTATTGCTTTAATGAATCATGTCGTGCCATTTCTGACACGTGTAAGAAATCATTTTCTGATTCAACAGGACGATCTCAACAATATTAAGAAAAGCTATCCCTATGCCTATGAACTGGCGTTATACGGATTAGATGGTTTATTGCCACAGGAAGAAATGACCAGTGCGGAAATAGCTTATTTTACATTACATATTGCATTGGCATTAGAAAAAAGAGAAACAGGCAATCAGGAAAAACTCAGTGCCATTGTGGTATGTCATGAAGTTGAAAGCATGTATGTCTTATTGTCTTACAGACTGAAGAAAGAACTGGATGATTTCTTCAGTGGATTTTATTTCATTACTGTGGAAGATTATCATCAGAATTACTCTCTCATTCATGAAAACTATGATGTTGTATTAAATACAACAGAAGAGAATCTGAAGTCATCCAAAACAGTGATACAGATATCTTCCAGAGTAACAGATAGCGATGTGCAGAAAATACGTACATTATGTGAGAAATTACGTGTCACAGGAATTCTGCTGGAGACGATAGATAATGAATTGTTTACGGTTGTAGACCATCTGAATTCCAAAGAAGAGGCACTGAATGTCATGATACAGAATATCTCCAAAAAGTACTCTTTACCTGAAGATTTCAAGGAACTTGTTTTACAAAGAGAAGAGATAGATTCTACGGAATTTGGAAAGTATATTGCCATACCGCATCCTGTCATGACAATACAGGAATATAGCTTTGTGTCAGTATTGAAACTCAATACTCCTGTAAAATGGAAAGAGCATTACATTCAGCTGGTATTTCTGATCAACCTTCCTGATTCCAGACAGACAAAATGGTTTATGGATACTGTCAGCACCTTTTTAAATGAAGGAGAAGCTGTACAGGATTTATTGAAAGTACAGAATTATGCAGAGTTTATAGAAGTGTTGGAAAAATATTGAGATAATTCATACTCAGATTTGTTTTGAAAAGTGAAAAAAGGACAAAAAACCTGTATATCTACAAATGTAGATTACAGGTTTTTCTATGTTTGCTACATCCTTATATAGTATAATAACATCGATTATCTATGAGAAAAATACTTAGAGAACACACAAAAAAAACACAGGGATTCTCACTTGCAGAAGTGCTGATGACTGTTGCTATATTACTGATTTTACTGGCATTAATTGTGCCGGCTGTTTTTGTGCTTCAAAAAAATCTCAGACAGAAGGAACTGGACTCCAAGGCAGAAACTATTTACATGGCAGTACAGGAACGTCTTACAGATTTGTATTCCAGTGGTGCTATAGATACGTATAATCCTGCAACACATACAGATATTACTTCTGTTGGTACAGTACCTGGAGACTATGATGAGAATGTACAGTCTGTTGTATTGGATTCTGACAGTGTATATGCACTTGTGTCAGGAAGAAACAGTACCAATGCCATTGTGAATGATGAAGTACTCGATTCTGCCTTAAAGAACGGGCATTTTGTAGTGGAATATATTCCTTATGTGAAAAGCTTAGAAGGTAACAGACAGCTGACTGCAGCGACTGTCTATGCAGTCTATTACAGTGAAGACAGAGAAGATGTTTCTGCATCTTACTATGATGGAAATACTATTTCAGATCGTTATAACAGAGCTTTAAGAGATAAGAGTGGAAGACTGAAGGATGGTGCTAAAGTAGGCTACTATGGAGGTTCTAATGCCAATTCTGGCAGCAGTACCAACAGTCTGGATATTGTAGCAGCGGTGATTACAAGTAATGAAGAAGTGAATAAAGCTGTTATCAAAGTCAGAAAACCGATTACTTTAAATGATAATCAGATTACCTATACGTTTACACTGGAAGATGATTATGGGCATAATCGTGTCATCACGTATGCAAACGGAGGGTATTATGTAGGAGATAAGCTTATCAATAGCTCTGCATTTAAAAAGCCGGGAACTGCAGGTGTCAGCCGTACATTTGAAATTACTCTGGATGATTTATCCAGTGATCAGACAAGATTTGTGAATCTGTTTGGTGAATACAGCAAGCTTGGGGATGCTGGAAATAATCTTGTTACAGGCAGTAATATTACCCTGAGAGTCAGTGCTAAGAGTAATGATCATACTGTGTCGGCCAGTGATACCGTCACTGTCAGAGGTAACAGTATTTTTGCCTATGATGAGAAAAATCCTGTGAATGATGGTACAGCGTATATTACAACTGGAAGACATTTACAGAACCTGGATGAAAGTTCCGGTGTGAATAGCACTTCTGCAGTGACACGAAGCCAAAAGGCAATTACGAAAGCTAAGATTCAGAAGGATATTTCTTTTGGTACAGATTCTAAATTCTATGCATCTTATAAAGATAAATATTTTAATTCTACAAGTACTGTAAAGAAAATCAATACAGATGGTTCTTTGACCAATGTAGTAGTGCCTTTGTTTAAAGCTATTACAAACAATGTGTTAACAGAAGTGTCAGGTACCTATGTAGATAATGGCACAACAAAGAATGCTGTGATTTCCAAACTGATTACCAATAATGGGTTGTTTCAGACTGTAAATACTGTAAATCAGGATATTACCTTAAAGAATTTCTCTTTGGTGGGAGAAAGAGTATTGAATGGTGCTAATGCAGGTGGTGTGATTGGCCAGGTGACAGGTGGTAATGTGACAGGTGGTAATGTGACACTTGAAAATATTGCTGTCTATCTCAGTACCACACAGCAGGATATCCCTTCTGCTATTACCCAGGAAATGCATATAGAAAACAATGGATGGATCAACGGGAATATTGCCGGTGGTTTAGTTGGTGTGAATGATGGCAATTTAACGATTCTTAACAGTTTCAGCAGTTCTGTATTAAAGGGAAAAACAATTGCTGGCGGTCTTGTGGGGAAAAATACAGGTTCATTGACTGTGACTACTTCCTATAGTGACAGTTATATCTTTGCACCAACAGGTGCAGGTCTTGTAGGCACTACCTCAGGCACTGTTAAAATGGACAGTGTCTATGCTGCAGGATTTTTAGCTCTTAGGGACCATGGAACAGGCGCAGGTCTTGTGAATGGTACTGTCAGCAGTCTGAAAAATGCCTATACGTTAGTAAAGCCATGTACAAGTGATGATAGTGGTATTGTGGATAAAGAACCTGAAGGCTATACATATTATGCAACAGTAAGCGGTGGGTCTGTTTCCAAGGTGTACTATGTCAGAAGCGGTGTGAATACAGTCAACATGGGAGAAGCTGTGAATGCAAAAGACCTGAAGGATAAAGATAAGGATAAAGATAAGGATAAAGATTTGGGTGAACATTTTCATCAGACAACTCTTGCAGATCATCCATATAAATTAATGGGACAGTCTTTAACTTCCTACAGTTATCCTAAGTTAAATGGATTAGCACATTATGGTGACTGGGATGCAGAATTTGAAGAAGGTTCTTTAGTGTACTATGAACAGTATTCTGACGGCACCAATACGTATTATGGTTTTGATGGAGCCAATGTACACGTATCTTTAGTTTCTAAAGATACCATTACTGGTGATGGTTATGGCATTGTGTATGAAGACAATGAAGCCAATATTCCTGACACTATTACAGTGAATGTGGGTGGTACGGAAAAGATTGTGAATAAACTGGATCCACATTATTCTGTGGAAGCTAATGGTAAGACATACAGAATTTATCCTTTCTCCAAAGATGTTTTGAATACTGTATCGGATACTTCCTCTTTCTATACAAGAGTCAGTATTAATGCCAAGGGTGAAACAAAGTATTATGACTATAATCCTCTGTTTGCTCAAAGTGTTGTGTCGGTTAGTGACAGCAATGCACAAAGTGTTGTGTCAGTCAGTGACAGCAATGCACAAAGTGCGCTTCCGGATCAGGTGAATATACGTTCTCCAAGACACTTATATAACCTTTCAAGAGTGTATGTGAAAGATTCCGTGTATAAAAAGAACGATTCTATTGTTTATGCACAGTTAAGAAATATCGATTATGCAGCGTATAACTGGGATGACTTTACCTTAACATCTTCTGTAAGTTTCCAAAAACCAACAGGCAGTGACTCCACTGTTTCCTTTAGTGCTGTCTATGATGGCGGTACGAATACAATTGGAAATATCAGCTTTGTCAGTGATGGTGACTATATTGGTATGTTTGGGTATGTAGAAGGTACTGTAAGAAATGTGGTATTAGCTACACAATATACTGAAGGACAGCCATCCTGTTATGTACAGCGTAATAAGACCATAGATAAAAATGAAACAGTGTATGCAGGTATTCTGGCAGGATACAATGCAGGCACCATTCAAAACAGTGCAGTTGCAGGATATTACTTATCCGGCACAGAAAATACGATTAAAGGGTATGCAAATTCCAAAGTATATTTAGGTGGATTTGTTGGATATAACGCAGAAAAAGGTGTCATCAGTAACTGCAGTGCAGATAGTCCTAAGATGTCTGTAGATATGTTCCAGGCAGAATGTTATGCAGGGGGGTTTACAGGCTATAACGAAGGCAGTATTACCAATGCCTATGCCTTAACCCATATTACTTCTTCTGCTAACTCCGGTAAGACAATTATTGCAGGATTTACTGCACATAATACAGGTTCTATCAGTGATACGTATTGTGCTACAGCTTTAACATCTTCTGGTGTAGGGTCTGTTTCTTATGCGTACAGTCCGATTGGAGGAAGTATTAAAAATTCCAGGTATCTGACAAAAGGAACCTATTACTTAGGGTATGAAGTTAATTCTTATGACAGAAATGAAGCTCACTCTGCAGGTACACCTTCCTCTTTTGCAGACTTACAGAAAGGCAGTAAAGCCTCAAGCAGTTTCTATTATGCAAAAACTACTGAACTGGATAAAGCACAGAGCAATTATCCATTTACTGCGTATGTGAAAAAAGCTGATGGCAGCTATGTACACTATGGAGAATGGCATGTAAAACCATCTTTAGGTAAGATGGGGGTTTTCTACTGGGAAAAAGAAACTTCCGGTAATAATAATGGATATAAGATCAGTTATATCGGTATTGATGTGGCATTACAGCAGGTAGAACAGGAATCTACTTTATGTACAGCACATGATGATGGTGGTGTGATTGAAGAATATGGATATGGCTACTATACAAGTGAAGATCTGGAAAATGTGACTGTGAACTATGACAGTCTGAAGGTTGGAGATGGTGTTAATGAAGAGGCACAAAGATCTTTACAGCAGCAGTTATCCGGATTCCATTTCTATCCTTATACTACAAGAACAGATGGTAATGACAACATCTGTCTTGAAGGTACAGGCACTAATGGAAAGATAACTCTTACTCAGACAGATACAGACAATACGCAATATAGCTATACCTTTACCATCAGTCCTTTCTTTGGTAATGCCTTAAGCCTGGATGATGCCAGGGGGGCAAATGTGTCCGATAAAGCAAGTGCATATACGTCTAAAACTGTGGGCTGGAGTGCATTGCCATATCAGATAAGAAGTGCTCAGCAATTACAGTATATTAACTGGAACTATCTTAGCAGAAGCTGTACAGAGCAGGTGTATGGTAATAATTACCAGAATTTTAATTATCTGATGTATACAACTATAAATGGTGCCGGCATTCAGACAAAAGGCAGTGCGGGAAGAAATGAAAATGCCAATATTGTCTTTAAGCAGTCTCATGACTTAAATGCAGAAACTATCAGTAATTTCCAGCCTGTTGCAGGACAGGGGACTTCCTCTACATATACCGCCTATAGTGCTACATTGTATGCATGGTTTGGTGGTACCTATGATGGGCAGAGTTATAAGATTCAGGACTTGAATATTACTTCTGACAGTTTTACCGTGGGCCTTTTTGGAACTACTGTAGATGCGGATATTCGTAATACAATCCTGTACAGTACCAACAGTGCAGATCCTGCAAAAATAGAGCGACTGGACGAAAATACAAATCCTGATTATGAGACAGGTCATATCGGAGGCTATGCTGTGGGTGGCCTGATTGGAATTGCATATAACTATGAAAATACTACGGGCAACCTTATTCAGAACTGTGCTATTGCAGGATATAAAATCGTGGATAACAGTAAGAATGTCATGGGGTTGGGTGAAGCCAATGTAGGTGGACTAATTGGGGTATCCAATGTCAATATTGATCAATGTTCTGCAGTAGCAGATATTGAAATCAACAGTAAAGCTTTACCTGCATTCTGGGGATCCTTTATTCGTGTAGGTGGTATATCTGGTGGCGTGCAGGATAGTGTTACCAACTGTTACAGTGGTGGAAAGATTACTGTAGATAAATCGAATGAAAATGCAACATTGTATGATACTTATGAAGCAAGAGGTATAGGAAAATATTCCCAGTATTATGGTAATGCCCAATACGATCAATTTGTTGAAAGAACAAATAAAGTCAGTGTAAGCAGTAATGTAAGAGTAAGTACAAACAGAACCAGCACGAATATTTATATAGCTGGTATTGCCGGCAGTGGCTTTACGATGAATTATCAGAACTTTACAGGTGGATATAAAGATACCAAAGATGGAGAGCCGTATGTTGAAAACTGCTATACCTATATGGAATTTCCAAAACTTGAAGGTACGATACGTTCTATTACCACTATTGCAAGTGTGGCAGACAGATTTGAATCTGTTAAGTTAAAAGGTATTGAAAACTGTGCATATCTGGAAGGTATTACACAGAATCTTACACAGTCTGCTATTGCAGAAAGTGCTCCAAAGTATTATTTCTCTTCTAAGAGTAGCGGCAAATGGACAGAATCAGACATTCAGAACATGGTCCTTGGAAATTCCAAAACTATTGCAAATTATTTTGGTAAGGACGGCAAAGGCAACATGGTTAGTGAAAGTCAGAATACATCTGTAAGTTATGCACAAATGAGCAACCTCTCTATCACTGATTCCAGCAGTTTCCTGAACAAGATGAATGGTGGTAAAACGACAGACACAAGTAAATTCCATGCAGTTACTTCTACAGAAAGTACTTCTTCAGGAGAACAGCCAATCAATGGTAAGTATTCCTTTAATGCAGGAGACAGTACATTAGAAGGAAGAAACTATCCATTCCCTACAGTCATTACACAGCCAACAAAAGAAAATAAAACAGTGAATGTGCATTATGGTACATGGCCTAACCATGATCCATACTGGAGTAATGGTATGGATACACTGGATATCTTCTCTGAGTTAAATACTGCAGGTGAGGCATTAAAAACATTTACTTTAAACAGTAATGGAAAGATATTTAGTTTAGATTCTAACGATATTACTTTTGATACTGAAGGCATAGTTGCTGTACAAGGCATCATGAAAGTAAATGATGCGTATCAGGTAACATTGAAAGCTTTAAAGACAGGTACAGTTACTGTTACAGCACATATGAAGATAAATGGTCAGGATGCAGAGGCACACTTTACATTATCTGTAACAGCAAATCTTACAGTGACTGCGAATCCTTCAGAAATGGTATTGGCTAATACTCAAGGACAACCTGTGACTTTATCCATGTGCTCTACAGCAGATACCACAAAAGTGATAGACGCTAAAGATATTACATGGAGTGCAACTTCCTCTCATGATATTCTCGAACCAGATGTTGGTGTTTCAGAAGTAACAGGAAATATAGTGACAATCACAGGATTTGGAGTGAATGGTAAAGTGAGTGTCAAAGGAACTGTTACTTATAATGGTATACCGTATTCTGCTACAACCATGATTGTGGTAGACAGACCTGCTGCAGTAGGTCTCAGCGATTCTTCCTCTTATTGTGAAGCAGGTATAGTTAATGATAGTACTGCAGATGTAACAGGTACTTTGGTAACAGACTATGATGATCGCACAAAACCTGAGAATACATCTTCCAGATACTTTATCTATGCGGCAAATGATAAAGATATTCTTGATGGAGATATACAGGTAACTGCTAAATCTGGTGAGACAAATCTGGATGTGTATGTAGATAAGAGTGATGTGCTTACTTCTTCGAATGGCTTTACAAGCATTCCTGTATATATCACGTATAGAAGTTTAAATTTGAATACAGCATTAACCGATGTACATGTACAGGCAGTGATTACTAAAGATGGTAAGACATATAGACTGGCACTGGAAAACGTTACAGTGAAACCAACTCCGTATACAGTCAGATTACATGGTAATGGTGGTATATTTACCAACCTGGAGAATGTAGATGACAGTAATAAACAGGATGAAATCAAGACAGTAGAATTAATGAGTAATATTACTCTTACCGATGATATGTACAATCTTAAGCGTACAGGATATACATTCGAAGGATGGTATACAGATGTGACTGTTTCTGAAACTAAAAAGGATTCTGTTACTGTTGCTGAGACAAAGGCAGATCTGGATCTGTATGCATTATGGAAGCCAAAGACAGCTAAGATTGAAGTGACTGTTGGTGAAACAAAATCTTATGTAGATATTACCTACGATTTAAGTTGTTTGACTCTGAACAGTAAACCTGGAGATGGTATGTACTGTACCGGATGGTATCAGGGTGATAAGCAGATTCTGGATGGTGATGGTAATGTCGTTGATCAGGCGACATGGAATAAGGCGATTTTGAATGCTTCAGCAGAAGATGATGTTGTGTATACATTAACGCCTAAATATGCACCATATAAGAAGGTAACATTGAATCTCAATGGTGGAACCTATGGAGAGTCCAATGATACATTTACTGTATATGCAAAAGATGGTGTGATTGATCTGAATAAATATACTCCTGTAAAAGATGGATATACATTCATAGGGTGGTATACAAATGTAAATGATGAGGCTACGAAGGTAGAAAGTGTAGATACTTCTCAGCAGGAAGAAATAACACTTGAGGCAAAATATACTCCTGTCAGAACCGTTAGTTTTTTGGTTAAAAAGACTGATGGTTCTGAAGAGCAAGCTGGTAAGACAGTGTATTTTACTGAAGTGCCTGAAGCAGTGAAAGTGGAAGATTTCCCTGAAGCTTATAAGACAGTCATAGTGAATAATAACGACTATTTCCTGTTTGAAGGCTGGTATGTTGGAGATACAAAAGTACTTGATTATGATGGAAAGGTAGTAAATAGTGAAATATTTACGGCAGACCATCCTGAAACTTATAATCTGTATGCCAGATGGGTAAAAGTCACATTTAAAATTATGCCGGATAATAGCTTTAAAAATGGAGAATCCTATTTCTTTACAAATGTTGACGCAAGAAATGCCAATACAAATGGAAGAGGTGTTTATGGAGTCAGTGCTGTACAGAATGAGGACAATGTTTCATTGAATGGCACATCCGTTAATACAGGTATTTATGGAAATGAGTTTACTTCCATGGATGTCTTACATAGTGTGGAATGGAAATTTACAGCAAATGCAAATTCATTTACAACAGGACAGCTTTCCAACAATGGTAAGTACTTACATGGTGAACTGAATAACAACGTATACTCTTTAAGTGTACAGGATACAGAAACTGATACTCCATGGCAATTTACCAAAGATGAAGGTCCACATAGAATTTTTAACAGTTCCTGCTATTTAGGGCGTAAAGGTGAAGAGAATGATACAACGGAATCTATCCGGTCTGTGTTTGTCGCAACAAATAAGAATGGTTCTGTCTGGGCATATAAACTGAATAAAGAATATAAAGATACAGTAGAGTAATAAGATACAGAAAGGAGGCATCTATATGCTTAAACATAAAATACAAAGAAAACTGCATAGTGAGAGTGGTGTCTCCATTCTGTTAGCTCTGGTAGTATTATTGGTCGCAAGTTTTATCTCTGTGACTTTATTATCCGCAAGCAGTTCCAGCGTAAAAACCTCTTCCAGAAATCAGACTTCCATTCAGGATAACCTGACATTGGATTCGGCATGTAAACTATTGAAGTCAACTTTAAATGGGCAGAAATATCATGCGAATGGATATGTAAATGAATCCTCACAGTTTCAGATTACCGGATGGGATGACGCTCATAAGCCTACCTTTCCTGGTACATGGGCAATCAGTACAGCAGTCCTTAATGGTTCTTCCAATGTTACTTCTGATTCCTTTACTATCAGTGTTGAGGCAACTGATGAGATAAAAAAGAAAATGAAAGATGTCACAGGCAGTTATGCTCTGGTAAAAACCAATGATTCCGAAGAGAATCTGTATCAGGCTATTTATACTTTGTCATTAACTGCTGAGGATAACACAGTTTTGAAAAGATATGTCACCTTCAGTGTGTCTGTAGATACCGCAAATTTTGATGCGAATAAAAAAGTGGTTATGTGGACATGGAATGGTGTAAGTGGAAAGGAGGGATAGACTATGAAGAAGTTAAACTCTTGTAAAGGTGAAACACTTGTAGAAGTGTTAATCAGTATCATCGTCTTATCTCTATGCTTTATCATCTTACAGACAAGTATTGTGGCCAGTAACAGAATGAATAAACAGAGTAAGGATGCTGTAAAGGTGTTTAAGATTACAGACAATACTACGCAGTCTTCTGCTCAGGTAGTGATTAAGAAGAGTGATGGAAATTCAATTCCAGCTAAAACTGGTACTATAGTGCATAAGACAGAGGATGGGTATTACTATTATGGTGAATAATAAGAAGCGTATCCATCAGAGTGGATTTACATTGATAGAGATGTTGTGTGTAGTCATACTGGTATCTTTATTAAGTATGGGGATGGCAACAGGGGTATCTTTGGCACAGAAAGAATTTAAAAAGAGTATGCAGAGGGCACAGGCTCCTCAGTTATTTACTACGTTGGAAAGTATATTGACCAATGAACTGAGATATACTACTGGGTTTAAAGCACAAAAGGGAAATGTTGAGTCATTTTTCAGTGTTACCTATGCCTTAAAGAAAGATTTAACCAGTGTGTTATCTGTAGATGAAGAAGGTAATGTGATTAATGGATATGGACAGATTGCCTTTAAAGCAGGTGAAACCTATAAGCCTGTATTAGGACAGTCTGCCTATCCTGATGGACTTGGGGCACAAGTTGAGAAGATTGAATGGACAGGTTCTTATTTTACAGTACATTTGATGGTTGGCAGTAACAGCTCAGCTGATCCGCTCATTGAAGGATATTTTGATGTCATTCCTCTGAATGATCCAAAACCGGAGGGCACCTCATGAGAAATACAAAAGGAAGTGTCAGTGTACTGGAAATTATTGTGATTCCTTTCCTGATAGTGGAAGTGCTGTATCTGTTATGGACAGGATTTTCCTGGTATCACAGACATGTGGCCAGCGGTAATGATAATCTGAAGCTGAATACCTGTGAGAGTGTGGCAAAGGTCAATTCTTTAAATGGTATGCAATGTCCTGTAGATGGTTGTGATGGTACAAATTGTACACATCATATTACTGGTGGCTATATTGGTTTCTATGACAATGTGTCCAATACGATTGTTGGAGAAAAGACTCAAGGGTACAATGAATCTGAAAAAGAAGTCATTGGTAAGGAAGAGTACTTTGGAGAAGTGAATTCTCTGGTAATTGAAGTCAAGGTGGTTAACGGAGAACTGAAGTACAGATGGGTAAAAGGAGTGAATTGATATTTATGTTAAGTATTTATGAAACTCCGTTTATCTTCTGGTATTGTGTGATACTGGCATTTATATTAGGTGCCTGTATAGGTAGTTTTGTGATGTGTCAGGCATACAGAATACTGGATAATGAACCATGGTGGAAGGGAAGAAGTCACTGTGACAGCTGTGGTCATGAACTGGGAGTGATGGATTTATTTCCAATAGTATCGTATGTATTTCTAAAAGGAAGATGCAGATATTGCCATGCCAGGATTCCTGTAACAAGTACACTTGTGGAACTTGGTATGGGAATTGTCTATGCAGGATATCTGATGATTCATGGTACGATAGATATGCAGTTAGTAGCCGTATACGGGTTATTTCTTGTGTTACTTGGTTTATCTGTTGTGGATTTAAAGGCATATGAGATACCGGATGGGTATATTCTGTTCGGCATTGTATGCTGGCTGATCAGCTGTATTGGAAATATGCAGGCTTTCTTTGATGGATTGCTTGGAGGATGTGTGATTGCAGGTAGTATCTTACTACTTGTTCTCATCATGGATAAAGTATTAAAGAAAGAAACAATGGGTGGAGGAGATATCAAGTTATTCTTCCTTGTCAGTCTGTTTCTGGGACCTTTTGCAGGATTATTGAATGTAATGGTTTCCTGCGTGATTGGGTTAGTATTTGTAGTAGCTTTAAAGCAGAATAAGATACCATTTGGGCCGTCTATTTCTCTATCTGCAGTCATTTGTCTTTGTATAGGGAAAAGTGTCGTACAGTGGTATATGGGATTACTTGGAATGTAGAAGGAGTGCAGGATAGTATGAGAAAAGATATTGTCGGTATTGAGATAGGCATGTGCACTACATCAATTGTAGAAGTAAAGAATGGTGAAGTAAAAAACTATGTATCTTTTGATACACCGGAAAATGCAGTAGGTGCAGATGGATTGATTGCCTATGAAGCTATGGCAGATACCATTAAAGAAAAACTGAAAGAAGAAAAAATACAGGCAAAACATGTAGCATTGGTATTACCTGATGCCAATGTGTATTTACATAAAACAGTGATGCCTGTCATGACAGAAAAACAGTTGCTGGTTAACCTGCCTTATGAATTCCATGATATGTTGCAGGATACGAAAGATCGTTATGCCTATGACTATGTAGTTACTTCTGTTATCAAAGATGGAGATACTCCCAAAGAAATGGAGATTCTTGCGGCTGCAGTAGATAAGAAAGTCATTGAAGAATATAAAGAGATGTTCAAACGTGTCGGATTACATCTGGTGCGTCTGGAACCAAGAGAACTGGCTCTTGCCTGCTTTATGAAAAACTATGCCCTGGATACAGGTGACAGGATGTTAGTGAATCTTGGAGATACGGAAACTGTACTGGATATGTACAGAAACGGTGTTTATGACACAAGCAGAACACTGGATATGGGCTTACAGACCATTGTGGAAGAAAGTGCAAATCTGTTGAACTGTGATCCGCATGTCGCAAGAAATAAACTCTTTACTTCTGATACACAGGTATTAAAAGAAGAGAGTGTAGTAGATATCTACAACAGAATTTCTGTGGAAATCATGAGATCCATCAACTATTATTCCTATGAAAATCAGGACGCGAGTCTGGATGTTTTATACTACTATGGTCAGGGGTCTCTTGTACAGGGCTTACTGGATGCCATTCAGGAAAATCTTTCTGTAAAGTTACTTCCTTTACAGTCATTGAATACTGAGGAAGAAGTGTTACAGTATGCCCCTGCAGCGTATGGTATCGCATTGGAAAAGTAAAAAGGAGAAAACAGTGTATGAGTAAAAAATCAGTATTATCTAAAGAAATCTCCTTGAAATCCAAAAAAGGAAGCTATCCAACTAAGACATCCATGAACTTCATCAAAGAAGATGTCAGTGAGAATAAAACAGTGTTAACTGTCTGTTCTGTATTGTTTGCAGTGTTCTTATTGTGTTTTACAAAACTGTTTGTGCTGGATCCTTTGACAAAGATGTCAAAGCTGGAATCTGATTACAATGCTTTACAGTCACAGATTCAGGCTTTGCAGGCAGATACTGCAGATTTTAATGAAGTGAAGGCCAGATACAATGATCTGGTAGGTTCTTTCTTAACAGAAGATGAAAAGAACAGCCTGAACAGAACAGATGTATTAAATATGATTGATCAGGATATTCGTTCCAGTGTGGATGTGTCTTCTATTCGTATTCATGGTAATCAGATTTCCGTATATACTGCAGAAACAGATCTTTCCACAGTTTCTCATGTTATCAGTGTCTTACAGTCTGATGAAAGAAATGACTATGTAACAGTGACTACAACATCTTCAAATTCCAGTAATTCCACAGCAGTTACTGCAGATATAGAGATTACCTATCATACAGTGGTAGAAAGTACAGAGGGGGCAAAGTGATATGCTGAATCATAAGTTTACAATGAGAGAAACATTGCTTGTATTGCTTTGTGCTATTGTTGGGGTGGGTATCTTCTATTATGAATTTGCCTGGAAGACATTTAAAGATGCTGAAACAACCTATGATACTACACAGCTTGAAACAGGGTTGTTACTGGCACAGACACAGTCTGCGACCATGAAAAACATGGAAGCGTACATAGAAGAACATAAAAATGATGAAGTGGGAGAGATAGCTGTATACAACAATCTTTCTCAGGAAGTGAATGAAGTCGGTAATGTATTAAACGGAAAAGCTGACAATATTTCCATTACATGGAATGATCCTACGCTTACAGGTACGATTGTAAGACGTACTGCCAACTTATCTTTTAAATCCAATAACTATGATACTGTCAAAGGTATTCTGTATTCCTTACACTCCTTAAAGTACAGATGTACCATTCAGGATGTGTCTATTGATGCAGGTGGTAAAGATGGTTTATCCCAATCCAATGAAATCTATACGACTTTATCCATTACTTTCTATGAAACTATAGAAGGTGCCACAAACACCAATGGTCTTGTGATCACAGAAGATGAATCTGATTCCAATGTCTTCCAGGGTGATGCAACGTATAATTAACTGATAAACGGTAAAACGGCGATGTAAACAGGATGAATTAATCCAAATTTACATTGCCGTTTATATTTTTGGCTGTGGAAAACCATAAAGAATTAACCGTGAAGTCGCTCAATTTAAATAACTATTTTTTTATTGTGGATAATGTGCAAATCCGATGTGATGGAATATTTAGTACCAATGAAATAATGATAAGTTAATTCAAAAGGTTTATCATCAACATTCCAACGTATTGTTTGCTTAAGCAGAGGAATATGGTCAGTTCCTAAGATTTTAGCATTTTCTTTGTTTGGCATTGTTGCACAAAACTCCGTAGATCCATCTGTTCGTTCAATTCCTAATTCTTTGATATATTTATTAAGAGAGCCTTCAAGTTTGTGGATATCTAACGTAGGAATCGCTTTTTGAACAATATATGTATATGAAATCGCCATTAAGTTATCATTGGCATATCTCAACCTTATGAAAAAATGGAGAAATTCATCTTCAGAAATATGAAGCTTTGCAGCGACTTCAGGATCATCTTTGCCTCTGATAATAGAATATTTATATAACTCAATGCGTGATTCTAATCCGGCTTCCTGAATTTGGGCAGTAATACTGTTTCTGGAAGAGATTGGTTTTTTGAAAGAAGTTCTGTAGTTTCCGGAAATGAAAGTGCCTTTTCCAGGGATTCTTTTAATATATCCCTCAGCACTCAGTTCATTCATTGCCTTAGCCATTGTCATGTGACTGACGTTGAATTGAGCACATAACTGTTCTTCTGGATCTAATGGTTCATTTTCTTTTAATTCTTCATTTTCAATTTTCTGAATAAAATAATTTGCTATTTCTATATATTTAGGATTCTTTGCCATAGATTATCTATACTTTCTACATTAATAATAATATATTTACTGCTAATAAGACAGAGATATTTTTTTATGTTTTTCTAATAAATAAGTTAGGAGAGAAGGGGGTCTCTCCTAACTTACAGCAGTTTATGAACAGGAACTAAATGTTCTTTTGTTATTTAGTTAAATTTCCATGTCTAGCGGCAGGATAATGAGAAGAGACATATCTCTTTTTGATTGGGCTGACTTTAGTGTCAATTCCAACATCTTCACAAATCAATGCAGACAATACCTGGAACGGAATAATATAAACAATTGGGGATAAGATATCCGTTGTTTTATAAGTGAACTTTAAGTCTTTATCAGTAATTTCGATACCATCTTCGCATGTTACTACAAATACATGTTCTGTAAAAGCATCTTTATAATATGGAACAAGTTCACATAATCTCTTGAATTCTGCTTCTCCTTCGGAACCGATTAAGAACATATAGTTTTCAGCATTATAAGCTCTCATTGGTCCGTGCATCTGTTCTTCCATTTCGTAACCAGTACATGGTCTGGAATATGTTTCGAAGAACTTCAGACGTGCTTCCATAGCTGTAGGGAAGTTGTTTCCATAGCCGGCAATGGAGGATTTAGTCATCTGTAAGAATTCTTCTTTGTTTCTGTTATACCATTCAACAGATTCGTTGACGATAGTGTCTAAGTTGTTTGCGAGATCTAAAGCATCTTTATCCATTGCTTCATACTGGGCTTCAGTAATAGCACCCTTCTGTTTTGCAACTTCAATTGCTAAAATGTAGAACTGAAAAATAGTTTCAGTGTAACCTCTTGTTTCAGGACCGATTTCTTCTTCTTCACAAACAAGGTGACAATAAGAATCTGTCATGTCTTCTAATACACTGTTAAGAGCTTCTGTAACACCGATTGTGTAGAAACCAAGTTCTTTAGCTTTCTTTGCAGCTTCACAAGTGGAAATGCTGTCTCCATGCTGTGAGAAGCAAATAACACAAATTTCTTCTGGCTTAAATAATCCAGATTGTTTTTCTGCTTCGTGATGAGTAAAAATAGTAGGTTCGCAAGCAACACCTTCAATACCCAGCATATCTACAAAAATGTTTTTGATTACCCAGGATACATGATGAGATGTACCAGATCCTAAGAAATATACTTTTTTGAAATCGTGATTTACAAAAGCCTCGACAAAACTGTTCATGTATTCGTTGCGGTTGTTGTATGCATTTTTGATTACTCTTGGCGTGTCTTTAACATGCCCAATCATTGATAGTTTTTCTACTGTCATTATAAAATCTCCTTGATATATGTTTTGCTCTCTAACAGCTCACAAAAAATATATATTATCTAGCTGCTGTTGTCAATAAAATATATACAAAATATACATATTTTTTAAGGAAAAGTAGAATGATTGCTTTCTTTATATCCTTTTATATAGTAATTGCTAAATAAATCTATCATCATATGATTTAATCCAGTGATTTAATTAGATGTCAGTCCTGGAAAAATAAAAAATGATAAATATATTAGGTTTTATATAATGCTTATATATAGTAATGTGTGCGGTTAGTATAGCTGCCTGCAACTCAATAATTCAATAATATATATTTTCAGAGAAAAATATGCCCATTTTTGCGTGATAAATAGAGGAAATGAAAACGTTTTCATTAAAACCTAAATGATTTTAACAAAAAGCGGATAAAAATATATACAAACTATTTACAAATATATATTAGAGGGGTACATTAAGAGTAATCTAATAGCTCAGATAGATTATAACGAAATTACTAGGAGGATAAGTTATGAATAGAATAATCATTGCTTCCCATGGAAAACTGGCAGAGGGAATGAAAAACACAGTTGAATTCTTTGGTGGCAACAATGTCGACTATTTAGAACAAACTATGACGGATACTGGTTTTGAAAATAAGGTTACGGATTTGTTGACCAAATATAAAGATGATAACGTTATAGTTTTTACAGATCTGTATGGTGGTTCCGTTAATCAATGCTTTTTTAAGAATTTGCTTAATTACAAATTCCACCTGGTAACTGGTATGAATTTATCAGTGATTATGGAATGTGTTTTTGCAAGTGATGAAGTTAATGATGAGTTTATTAGAAACGCTATTGAAATGTCAAAAAGTCAATTCTGTTATATGAATGATGTACTGAATATGACAGATGACGACGATGATTGATCATTAAAGGAGGACTAATAATATGATTCAATTGATGAGAGTTGACGGAAGATTAATTCATGGTATGGTGGCTGTCACCTGGTGTGGTGTATATAAGCCAACAGTCTTAGTGGTTGTAAATGACGAAGCTGCTAATGATGAATTACACAAAACTACTTTGAAACTTGCAAAACCAGCAGGAGTTTCTAAATGCCTTGTATGGGACATGAACAAAGCTATCGAGAAATTAAACGGGTCCAAATATGATAAAGAGAAAGTGTTTATTTCTGTAGCTACTGTTGAAGATGCATACAAATTGGCAAATGCATGTTCTAAAATTCAACACATTAATATCGGTCCTGAAGTTGATGGCACAAATGGTAGAGTAACAACAGGTAAACAGGAAATAAGTGACGGTGTTTATATTAATGAAGAAAAATATAAGTTACTTAAGGAATTACATGATAGTGGAAGAGAAGTTTTCGCTCAGATTACTACAGCTATGCCAAAAGTGGAATGGGACGATATTGCAAAAAAATTTGAGTAAATAATTTAAAAATTAAGGAGAAAGAAAATGGTAGTGGAAGCACTATTAGTGGCTTTAGTAGCTGCTTATGGTAGACTCGAACAAGGCTGGCTTGGACAGCAGATGATTGCTCGACCAATTTGGTTATGTACATTGGTTGGCTTGTTATTGGGAGATTTAAAACAGGGAATTATTATTGGTGGATCACTTGAACTGATTTGGGCGGGTGTTGTACAGGTGGGTGCAACTCCAACAGAAGTAGTTACAGGATCTACAGTGGCATGTGGTTTAGCATTAATTAATCATTTATCAGTAGCTGAAGCAGTAACAATTGCAGTTCCAGTAGGTTTACTTGCTACACTGATTGGTCAGGTTAACAACACAATTTCTGTATCTGTATGGTCTCCTATGGCTAACAGAGCAGTGGAAAAAGGTGATACAAAGAGTATCTGGTGGATTGGTCTGGCTGGATGTGCAACCCAGGCTCTTATGTACAGTGCTGCAGTATTCTTAGCTGTAGCAGCTGGATCTGAAGCAATTAATGCTGTTATCGGCGCTATTCCTCAGGTAGTACGTGATGGATTAGCGAATGCAAGCCAGATTCTGCCTGCTGTTGGTATTGGCATTCTGATGCAATTTGCATTTGATATTAAATATGTTGGATTCTTTATCATTGGATTCTTATTACCTACATATTTAGGATTCTCCAGTGTTGCAGTAGCGTTAGCTGGATTTGCCTGTGCATTAATTTATTTCTTCTTAAAGCCTAATGAAGAGGAGGACGACTAAAATGACTGAAAATAAATTAACGTTATCTAAAAAAGAACTTAATCATGTCTTCTTACGCTCCTACCAGGCTTTAGGATGCTACACATATGATAAGCAGCAGGGTATTGATTTCATGAGAGCAATGGTTCCTGCACTTGAAGAGTTATATCCAAACCATGATGATTTGGTAGAAGCACTAAAGAGACACAACACAATGTTTAATACAACATGTGCATTTGTGCCTTTCTGCCTGGGTATCTCCTGTGCTATGGAAGAAGAATATGCTAATGATGAAACTCACAGCATGGATCCTGAAAGTATTGGTGCTGTAAAGATTGCTTTAATGGGTCCTCTTGCCGGAATCGGTGATAGCTTCTTCTGGGGTACATTCAGAATGATTGCCTGTGGTGTTGGTGCACCTATGGCAGCTGCCGGAAATATTGTTGGTGTAATTCTATACTTGTTACTTAACTTGATTCCTTCCACTCTGACAAGATGGTATGGTTTCAAACTTGGATATTCCGGAGGACGTCAGTTCCTTGCCAAGATTCAAGCAGATGGAACACTTGCTAAAATGACTGATGCCGCTAAAGTGCTGGCAATGGTTGTTATTGGCGGTATGATTCCTCAAATTGTAAAATTCCCAGTAGCGTTAACATTGGAAATGGGTGGTGGAACATTTGTCCTTTCAGATGTTCTCGATGGCATTATGCCTAATTTGCTTCCATTGCTACTTTCCTTGGCAGTGTATAAGGGAATTGTAAAGGGTGTTTCACCGAATAAATTAATCTTTATACTGTTAGGCTTAGGTATTTTATTAACATTTATTGGTGTAATGTAGGAGAAAAGACTGAGTGGGAGTATATTCATATGACCACTCATTTTATTTGTTTTTATGAAAATTACTATTATTTTAATTGCAATATTGGTGCCTTTGACAGCACTGTTGAGAAAATACAGTTTAAATAAACTGCTCGAAAAATTATATCAATTGGCATATGTAGAAAATGATGAAAAAGGCTTTTTATTACTTCTTTCATCACCACAGGCAGATATGATAATGTCATCTAAATCCAGAAAAATGATGGAATTAAATTATTGGATTTATAAAGATGACATAGAAAAAGTGAAAAAGGCTTCGGATTTAATTGAAAAGCAAAAAATGAATGTAGATGATGCAGTAGCTTTATATAGTTTATTAATAGGGTATTATGCAGACAAAAAAGATCGGGTTGGGTTAGAATATCAGGAAAAATTAAATAAGTATAGTTCTGTGGCAAAGCAGGTGAATCAGCAGGTTCTGATTAATGACTGTAATCTTGTTTGTGATATTTATTTGAATGAGAATGTACAGTTAATTCCAAAACTTGAAGAAATTATCTCGGAGGGGATAGATGATGAAGCTAAATCTGTATATCAATACAGACTTGCGTATCTTTACAAAATTAACGGGGATATTTCAAAATGTAAGTTTGCTTTGAAGGAAGCTATGGAAAATACTTCTAATGAAAGTTCGAAGAGCAAAATCAAGAAAATTTTAGATGGAGATTGTAAAGAATTATGATTAAAGCAGTATTTTTTGATCTGGATGGGGTATTGATTAACAGTGAAGTACAAGAACAAAAATGGACAAAGGAATATTTAGATAAGAATGGTATAGATATTCCGATGGAAAGATTTGATTTACTTATTGGGACTCATAAGAAACAAAATATGTGGGAAAAGGTGCTTGAAGGGTATGAAGATAAGGTCCCTGGTACACTTAAAGAGGATGTACGTAACTACAAGCTGCATAAACGCCAGGCTTTTGATTATAATGAAATCTTATTTCCAGATGTAGTAGAATATTTGACATTTTTAAAGCACAATAATGTAAAAATTGCCTGTGCTTCAAGTTCTAATATTGATTATATAAAAAATGCACTTTCAAAGTGTGGGATTGATGAATATTTTGATTTGATTTGTACTGGAGATGATTTTACGGAAAGCAAACCATCACCTGAAATCTATTTATACTGTATGAATCAATTTGGATTTAAGCCTCAAGAATGTATTGTTGTAGAAGATTCTGTCTTTGGAGTTGAAGCTGGCAAAAGAGCAGGACTGTACGTAATTGCCAGAAAAACACCTTTTTCATTCAGTCAGGAATATGCAGATGTCATTGTGACTGATTTAAACAGTACTCAAAACTTGATAAAAAAATAAAGAGGCTGTAATGCATCTGTGTAAGTTTATTCGTTGCGAGAACAATGTGTTTCTTGGTCCTCAAAAAATAAAAGTCAGCAAAGTTTACATATCACTGTAGCTTTGCTGACACTTTTATTTATTTATCGATAACCAGATCTAACAGTGCTCTGGCACCTTCTTCAATGCCATGTTCTCCTTTGTCTGGAAGTCCAAGGCATGTATACACTTCTCCAACAGGAATATGATCCTCAAAGAGTTTGTCAAAGACTGTATCGATTAATGCACTGCATTCTTCCTGACGTTGCATAGGGCCAAATGGATTGGTAAAGAAAGTTGTGGAGTAGCCTTTTTCCTGTGTAGTACCAAGGGCAAATCTTTTGCCTTCTTTGAATACTTTCCTGGCTTCTTCTTCGTTGTCAAACAGATGTACACCACGGCAATCAGTATAGTTATTGGCGTAGATAAAACAATCTATGTCATGGTCTTTGGTGATGACTTTATAGCTGCCTGCAGGCACTACCACACGTGCATTCTTTTTATCTGGGTTAAAGAAGATGGACCTGTGCAGATCTTTATACGCTGTGCCTTTTTCAAGATCATCCAGTCTTACAAAGGCACCTATTTCTGTTCCCTGTGCTTTTAAATGACCATTTTCATCAATATGTACACTGCCCATATCATCAAAGACTGTTTCCATGTGGTCAATTCGGTCACTGGCAATATGGGTTAAGGCTTCCAGGGTTTCTGATTTACCTGCACCGGAATCTCCCATAAACAGAAGTCCTTTCTTTGTGCCATCTTTCAGATACAGATCTACCATGGCACCGTGAATTGGCAGCCATCCTTTTTTCATTGCCACAAGATTGTGCAGTGTTAACAGTGATTTCTTTGTATATCCGAAGTAATCTATTTCCGGACTTGCGGAGGTTTTTCCTACAAAGATGTCATTGACTTCATCATAGTAGAAAACAGTATCTTTTGTATTGTCATAATTACCGAATAAGAGAATAGCGTCAGGTCTTTTACCTGTACAGTCTTCTTCTCTTGCTAACTGGAATAATCCTGTGGTACCTACACAGGAAGCCATGTAGTCTTTCTGGAAGTAGGCGTAGACAAGCATCTTGCCAATCAAAGCAGGGAAACAGAACCAGTCTTCACTGTCACCCGTCATATCTTCTATTGGATTATGATCATGATCTTTAAAGACATTGGAGCGTTTGTTGGATTTGGAATGAATAATTAAAGGTGTTCTTACCATGATGGTATGCACAAAGGCAATATCTTTTAACTTATCATAGGTTGCAGGACAATCCCAGTCATATCTTTGTAACAGTAAGGACGCATTGGAACCTGCATCCAGCTGTTTATAGACATTATCTTTTCTGCCAGTAATCTGTGCTTCGACTGTACGATAGAAGTTACGGGCAAGTTCATTGATTTCATGATCCAGATTCATAAAAGCATTGGTGGTATAACTGTCAGCTTTCTGCAGATATAAAATAGAGAATCTTTCCAGAGAGTTCCAGTATTTATATCCTTCAGAAATTACTTCTTCCAGTATTTCAGGTAAGGCAAAGTATGGCATTTCTACTGTATTGGTATGCATGAGTAACAGAATACGTAAGGTGCCTTTTAATTTGGTTAATACCTGTGCTCTGTCCACATTGCCTGCATATAAATATTCTTTCAAATCTCTTCTGTGTGTTTCAAGATAATCTAAATAATGTTCAAGAAATGTATTGAACAGATCGGAGTCAAGTAATTGTGTAGTGGATCCTGGTGGTTGATGTGTGAAATTCAAGATGACTTCATTGTCATGAAAATAACATTTTTCTTTCATTGGCATTATCCCTTTCTTTTATTTTGTTACAAGTAGTATAGGGTGAAAATGATGAAAAAAAAGAAACAAAAAAGAGAAAGTGTCAAATTTCATGAAAATATCACACATAGCGCTATAATAAAAATCAAATAAAAGGGGTAAGTACATATGGAAAGTCTAAAGCTTGAAGAGATTGAAACATTCAAAGAAATGTATGAAAAAGAAGATTATGCCTGCAGAGAAAGTGCCTGTGCAAGAACAGAGCTGAAAGACATCGTCTATCTTCCTTTGAATGCCGCAAAACTGGTCAGAGAATTTAATGTGGAAGTAAAGACAAGAGGCATTACAGCACAATTGAAGAGTGGAAGATGCTGGATGTTCTCTTTATTAAACATCTTACGAGAACAGGTGGCTGAAAAGTGTAACCTGAAAGAATTTAAGTTATCTGCCAATTACATCATCTTTTATGACAAACTGGAAAAAGCCAACAACTATCTGGAGATGGTGATTGCTAATGCAGATAAGCCTTTAAATGACAGAATGAATGAATATATTCTGGATGGTGTAGGAGATGGCGGATACTTTGAAATGGCAAAGGATCTTGTGGAAAAGTATGGTGTGGTCCCTGCAGATACTATGCCAGATACATATCAGGCGTGTCATACAGAGAAGTTCTTATATCTGTTTAATATTCTTTTACATAAAGATGCGTCTGTTTTAAGAAATGCTGTAAAAGAAGGAAAAGATGTACAGGCTTTAAAGAAAGAGATGCTGGCAGAAATCTACAGAATGGAATGCATATGCTTTGGTAAACCTGTTTCTTCCTTTGAGTTCAGTTACAAAGATGAAGAGGGTAACTTCCACAGTGATGCCAATATTACACCTAAGGAATTTTATGAGAAGTACTGTGCTGTTGAATTAGAAGACTATGTTACATTAACAAATCAGATTACAGATAATAAGCCATTACACTCTCATTACACCTATCACTTTATCGGTAATATGGCAGATAAGAATAATGACAGTATCAATGTTACATGGAAAGAACTGGAGGATGCCTGTGTCCAGCAGTTAAAAGATGGTAAACCTGTATGGTTTGGATGTGATTCACAGGCATATGGAGATAGACAGACAGGGGTATGGGATCAGGATTCCTTTGCCTATGCGTCTATGTTTGGTATTGATTTTGACATGGAAAAGAGTGAAAGACTGAAGTACAGAGCTTCCTATGCTACACATGCCATGATACTGACAGGAGTACATCTTGATGAAGAAGGAAATCCTGTAAGATGGAAAGTTGAAAACTCCTGGGGAAATGAAGTAGGAAAAGATGGTTACTTTGTACTGAGTGAAAAGTATTTCCGTGAATATGTATATGAAGCCATTATTCTCAAGAAGTACTTAACACAGGAACAGCTGGAGGTACTTGCTAAAGAACCAGTAGAAATCCTTCCTTGGGAAAGTGATTGTTAAGAATGTAAGACATTGCACCAGTGGCAGTGTCTTTTATTATGGGTGACTGGAATTTATGAATAGTTACTTGTTAAAAACTATGAAAAAAGCAGTAACCGAAGTTGCTGCTTTAGTGTATAAAATGACTATAATAAAAAATAAATATTATGGTGCTAAAGACTCACGGTTCGGTATATCACAGTCGTGATATAGGAGATTTGTAATGCAGTTTGTGTATGGCGATCATCAAAATAAACAATTATGAGTCTTTAGCAGAGGACTGAACAAGTTTTATAAACTTGTATTTTCACGAACGGCTATTGAATATTCGTAGTGATTGCCTAAATAATATGTTTGTATGTATTCGTATGGAATCAAATCTTTGGTATAAGTTGTATGAGCATTACATAATAGTACTGCTTTATCATCTATATTCAGAAGCTCTTTTTGCTTCTCCGTTGGAAGACAAGCTGAAAGAGTGTAATCAACATTACGTGAAAGAGGAACGTTGATTTTCTGCAGATAATCATTTAATGAACTGTCTAAAGCTCTAATATCCATTGTCGGGACTACATCTACACTTAAATAGGTATAGCTTAAGGCGATTGGGATTCCATTACCTGTTCGAATTCTGACAAAATAATGAATATATTTATCAGGATCTAAATGTAATTTTGCGGCAACATCCGGTTTCTCCGAAGCTAGGATAATTTTATATTCGATAAGTTTTGAACCTGGAGTCATTCCAATAGAACGCATATCTTCTGAAAAGCTTCCTGTATGATTAATGGTATGGATATTGTTGATAGATTTGTGTACTTTTGAAGCTAGAACAAATGAGCCTTTGCCTGCAATACGCTCAATATATCCTGCGTTGGCAAGGTAGTTTAAAGCTTTGTTGACAGTCAATCTTCCAATGTTGAATTTTTGACTCAGTTCCATTTCTGTTTCAATTTGATCACCAGGGCGTAATTCATTATTGTTAATGCGTTCTAATAAATAGTCTTCAATAATCTGATATTTGGGTTTCTTTTTTTCTGGCATGTTTTAGAGTTCCTTTTCTAGTAGCTGATACATGTTTTCAAGTATGTCAAAATCAATTTCACATCGATGAAAATTGATTTTGTTTTTTTGAAAATCAGTCATTGCATAAAATTTTAAATGCTTGAATTGCGATAGTGCATTGTTTGCTAATTGAGGAGAGGTATGGTTATAGGTACATAGTTGAGCTGATGTATCTGTTTCTCCGATGAATATGCAATGCTTATTCTGTAACCATTTGTTTGAATTTAATAAAAATGATAAACCAACATTTTGATAAAATCCATCTACCAAGATCAGTCCGACATCCGAGTGATTTTCAAGTAGTTTCATAGCTATAGCTAATGCACAATCATTTGGTTCGTTATGGCGAACTGCATGTTCTGAACTAATCCATGACGATAAAAGAACAATGATTCCAACTATAACGACAAAGATGCTTTTTGAAAAGTTTGATGACAGATTTGTATTTAATGTCAAAACAATTATACAAGAGATAAATAATATAGAAAGAAGTATTGAAATAGTAAGAGAGTTTCTTTTTTTCTTCAGATTCTTTGTGTTATCTAAATAGTCATATTTACTGTTAAGCAACCCCATTGATGGAGTGTCTAATGCGGCTATAAGAACCTTATCCTTACTTTCAGGAGAATTAATAAGAAGAGATGTATAAGTGCGCTTATCTTGCTTCTTTTTAAATGTTTTAAATGGTATTTCTTTGCTTTCACAGTAATTGGAGATGACTGCTACGGCTTTGTCTATCTGGTTTTGTGTATACCTTGTAGGTGTTGCTATAGTGAATAGAGCAAATAAATCTTTTAATATTCTGTTTTCCATGTATATATCTTCCTCAAAAAAATTATAAATAAATGTTGGAAAAAAGTAAATAATATATATATAATAATTTCAGAATGTATATACATTCAAGGAGGAATAGAAAATGAAAAAATGGATGTATGATTCAGTGCTTGAAGCACCAACTAATTGTCAGGAAATTTTTGATCACAACAAAGAATTAACGGAAGGACTGGTTAAAGCATATTGTAAAAAAGATTATTCTGGAATTGTGATTGCAGCATCTGGCTCTTCTTATAATATTGCCTGCTGTGCAAAATACGCTATGGAGGAGATCCTTGACACAAGTGTAGAGGTTATTTATGCAGTTACTTATGCAGAGTATGCTTACAAACATCATAAGAATAAGTTTGTTATCTGCACTTCACAGGGAGGAAGAAGTACTAATACACTTGCTGCGTATAACAGAGCTAAGGAATGTGGAAATGATGTTGCTGCAGTAATCAGCGAATCGGGAACACCAATGCAGAAGATTTGCAAAGATACTTTCTTGTTTGGAAATGAAAAGGCAGGAAAGGATGTCTTCGTATGCAGAGGACTTCCTACTTCAATCTTATTCTTTGACTTATTTGCAATTAATGCTGCATTTAATAAGAAAAAGATTACAGAAGAACAGAAAAATGAATATTTAGCTGAACTTAAGAAGGTTATAGACAAAATGAATGATGTGCGTGAATTGTCTGACGCATATTATGAATCACATAAACAGGAATTCTATAAGATGGAACGTATTATGGTTACCGGAATTGGAAGCGGACAGGGAGTTGCTCAGGAAGGTGCTTTAAAGCTTGAAGAAACTGCTGGATTCCCTTCTAACTGGTATGAAATGGAAGAATTCCTTCATGGACCGGTATATGAAATTAAGAAAAATCATTCTATCTTTATTGTAGATATGGATGAAGGACATCATGATCGTGCTGTTGAAATCAGTGAAGCACTGCATCAGTTAACAGATCATGTATATGTTATTTCTAAATTTAATATGAATAGTGCAGATGCAATGCAAATCGATCTTGATGTAAACAGCATGTTCCTGCCAATACTGTTTGTTATTCCGTTCCAGGTTTTTGCAAGCAGAATCTGTGATGATACACGTGCAAGTGGAATCACAATTTACACTTACAGATTTATGCAGCAGATGGCAACAAAGGCAAAATAGAGTTTGAATTAAAATAAGATATTTCAAATCGAAAAGTATGGATGCAAACGGGAGATGGGTTTTGTGACGGAAATACTATCTCCCGATACCTGATGCGAAGGATATTTGTAGTTAAGTGTAGTTTGCTTAAATGTATATGTTCAACGAGAAAGAATAAGGTATACATTTGAAACCTCTTACAAAAAGTTAAAAGCAAGTAAAAAGAATTTTAAAAAAGTCGCTAAAATGTATAGACATTTGAGCACACCAAATGTATTATAAAAATACAGCAAAGGTATATATAAATATGAAAAGAATTTTAGTATTAACACATGGAGAATTATCCAAAGGATTCAAGTCAGCACATGAGGTTATCTCTGCGGCAGAATCCAGTATCAGCACAGTATCTTTAGAACCATCTGATTCACCAGAATCTTTAAACGAAAAGATTAAAGAGGTATTAGAAACCTGGGATGAAGAGGATATGAAAATTGTTCTGACTGATATTCCTTATGGAAGTACTAGTGTAACAGTAATGCCATGGCTCACGACAACACCGAATCTGTATGTCATTAGTGGTTTGAATCTTGCTTTACTTTTGGGGGTTTCAATGCAGGAATTTACTCCGGGACAAGAAACTGAAGAATTACATTCACTGATTGAACAGGCAAAAGAAACGGTGACATTATTAAATGATCAGTTAACTGTCTTAAATGATGATGAAGATGATTAAGGAGGAAATTTGAAATGATTAAACTTATTAGAATTGATGACAGATTAGTACACGGACAGGTTGCTACATATTATGTGAATATGACAGGCGCTGATACTATCCTTGTTGCAAATGATAAATATGCAACAAATGCAATGCTGAAAAACACATTGAAAATTGCTAAGCCAGTCAATTGCAAAATGCCAGTCAGAACTATTGATGATGCTATCCTTTATTTAAATAATCCTGAAAAAGCAAACAGAACTATCTTATTAATTGTTGGTTCTACAGCGGATGCTTTAAAGATTTGCAAATCTATCGATAAAGGTCAGGAAGTAAATATCGGTGGCATTAGAAAAGCAGACAATACAAAAGCAATTTCAAATCAGGTATTCCTGGGTGAAAAGGATATTGAAAATATTAAAGAAATTGAAAGTCTGGGTAACAGAGTTTATTTACAGGAAGTTCCAAGTAAAGCTGATATGTCAGTTAAAGATATTGTTTCAGCTTTTAACAAATAATCAGAAGAAAGGGGGATATAAAATCTATGTTTCTGATTCAATGTATTCTGATCGCTATGGTCCACGTATTAGGTATTATGGATGGACGTATTTTCGGTCAGAACCTCCTCAACACTCCAATTGTTGAGGCTACTCTCGTAGGGTTGATTTGTGGTGATGTTCATACAGGACTTGTCATGGGTGCAACTTTACAGCTTATTTTCATGGGATTCGTTGGAATTGGTGTTACAACTCTTCCGAACTCATCTGCAGGTACAATTCTGGCGGTTGCATTTGCATGCTTGTCTGGATTAAGCTCTGATGCAGCCATTGCTCTTGCAATGCCAGTTGCACTTGTTTTCCAGGTTTGTGGAATTTTACCACGTGTTATCAATAACGTATTCAGCCCACTTTGTGACAAAGCGGCTGACAGAGGTGACTACAAGGCTATCGAAAGATATTTCTGGCTTGGCGTACTTGATTTCGCAGTAGTATATTTCGTTCCAATGTTTATTGCTGTTTACTTTGGATCTGGAGCAGTTGAAGCAGTTATTAATGTTATTCCACAGGTAATCTTAGATGGTATGAATAAAGCATCCACAATGTTACCTGCATTAGGTATCGCATTACTGATGAACTATATTGTTGATAAAGAAACAATGCCATATATCATTTTGGGATTCACACTTGCTGCATTCCTTGGAATGAATACTTTAGGTGTTTCAGCTATCGGTCTGGTAATTGCTTTAGTTTATTATAATGCAAACAAAAATAAAGCTGCTGCAAGCACAGGTAATGTAGGAGGATATGACGACGATGACGACGACTAATAAAGACAATGCTGTAAAATCCGTTGGGAAGATGGATCATAAAGAATTCATGTCTGGATTCTGGAGATCTTGTGGATTACAGGGATGCTTTAACTATGAAAGACAGCAGGGTTTAGGCTTCTGCTACTCTATGATTCCACATCTTCGCAGAATTTATAAAGATGATGAAGAAGGCTTTAAAGCAGCTCTTAAGAGACATCTTCTATTATTTAATATCACTCCACAGTGTACAACCTTTGTTCAAGGTATTGCAGTTGCTATGGAAGAAGAAGTTGCAACAAACCCAGATTTCGATGCATCTTCTATCAATGCTATCAAGACTGCATTAATGGGTCCGTTATCCGGAATTGGTGACTCCATTTTCTGGGGTACACTACGTACAATTGGTCTTGGTATTGGTTTAACTTTCTGTATGCAGGGAAATATCCTGGGACCTATCTTATTCCTGTTAATCCATAACATTCCTCACTGGATTGTTCGTTATAAGGGCTTGGAGATTGGTTATAAGCAGGGTACAAGTTTCATGGAAGAAGCTACTGAAAGTGGTGCTCTTGCATTATTTACAATGGCCGCAAAGATTTTGGGTGCTGCTGTAGTAGGTTCTATGATTGCTACAATGATTAGCTTCAGTACTACGATTACATTGAACTTAGGCAACCATCAATCTGTTGCTCTTCAGTCCGGTGTATTTGACAACATTATGCCATGTCTGTTACCAGCTGTTCTTGCTTCCGTCTGCTTTGGATTGGTAAGAAAAGGCAAGAAAACTACAACAGTTATGCTTGTGTTATTTGTCATCGCATTTATTCTTGCATTCCTGGAAGGATTGCCAATGTTCCAGCCTGCTGCAGAAGCAACATCATTCATCAGTTCTTTGATTATGTAGCATATGGCAGAAGGTTACGATATTTATAACTATATCCTTGAGTCTGCTGACGCAGTCGAAAAACTGATTAAGGATGCAGATGAGGTAATGAAGGATAGTTTGGACTATCTGAAGGATAAAGAATTAAGAAGAGTTGTAGTTCTTGGATCAGGTACATCTTATCATGGTGTACTTGGTGCAAAAATCAGTATGGCTGATTCCCTTGGAATTTCAGTTGAATCTATGTATCCAATTGATTTCAAAGACAATGAAATTGTAAAACAGGATGGTACTTTGGTCATTGGTGTTTCTCAGGCAGGAAGATCAACTTCAACTATTGAAGCTTTGAAAAAAGCTAAGCAACTAGGTTACTTTACAATTGCAGTCACTTCTGAAAAGGATACCCCTGTGGCAGAAACTGCGGATGTCTGGATGGAATTATATGCTGGTGAAGAACTAAGTGGTCCTAAAACAAAAGGCTTCATTGTAACGATTGCACAAATGGCATACTTTGCAGTCAAACTTGCTAACAGTAGAGGTACAGCTTCTGCAGAAGATGTTGCAAAAGTTGCAAATCGTTTAGTGAGTTCAAGTAAAAATATCCCTGATATTGCAGAGAAATCTAAGAAATTTATCGAAGATAATATCGAAGAGCTCTCTTCTGCAAAAAGAATTGTAATTGTTGGTTGCGAAGGCAATACAGCAGCTATGATGGAAGGTGCTTTAAAGGTTTTAGAAGGTGTAAGATGTTCCGTTACTGGCTATGAACTCGAAGAATTCATGCATGGCATTTACCATTCTATTTGGGAAAATGATTACATCATTTACCTGGGTAAACCTGGCCAATACTATGATCGAATGAAGAGAATGAAACTGTATTTTGAAAAAGAAAGAACAAAACATTCATTCATTATCACATCGGATCAATTCTATAAAGACGATAAAAAAGCTTTTATCTATCCATTCGATAACGATGATTATTTCAGTTCTATGGAATACGTTGTGCCACTTCAGGTACTTACAAAAGTTGTATCTCAACATAATGGAATAGATTGTAATATTCCGTCTGATCCGGAATTCCACAAGAAAATGGGAAGTTATCAATTTTAGCTAGTAAGAAGCGGACTGAATGGTCTGCTTCTTATTTTTATAAAACCTATATATCAGAAAAAAAGTTTTAGATTAGAAAGGAAAGGAGGAGGTGTTATGGATAATAAGAAATACTATGATCGAACCATTTTAAAGATTCTTATTCCGGCAATTTTAGAAAATGCGATGCTGATGCTTTCGGATATGATTCTGACGGGCTATATTGGAAGATTGTCTGTTACGGAAATTAGTGCGTTTGGTATTGCAGGAAGAATCTATAGTATTTATTTTGCGATATTTAAAGGTTTTGCAATAGGAATGATGGTTGTATTTGCAAAATCTATTGGAAATGACAGATCAAAAAAAGAATTGTGTCTTCTCTATAAACAAGCGTTAGTATTCTTGTTGCCCTGTGCTGGTATTTCTGCATTATTAATCTGGTTGTTTCCTGAGGTGTTATTATCCAGTATGACACAGGAGGTTTCTTTGCTAACCAGTGGTGTGAAATTCTTGAAGATTAATGCAGTGGTGTATCCTATGCTGGCAGTTATTCATCTCACCTCATCTATATTTCAAGCAGATGGAAATACGAAAACTCCTTTATATATTGCAGTCATTGGTAATGTTGTCAGTATAGTATTTGGATATGTTTTTATTTTGGGAGTTGCCTCATTTGAAGGAATGGGGATAGTTGGTGCTGCAATTACGAATAATCTGCGTATTATCATCATGTTTTTTATTGGATTGCATCTCTTGTTTGGAAAGAATGGAGTTTTGGCAGATCATTTTTCAAAGAAAATGCCGTTTGATTTTAAAGCTTTTAAGGAACTTATTATTTTTGGGGTTCCGACCGCAATAGGAAATTCCTTCTGGAATTTTGCAGCATTGTTTTTATCAAATTTCATTCTAAGTTATGGAGAAAGCTATTTTGCAGCCTATCAACTTGGACTGCAATGCGAAGGTTTTTGCGATATGATGGCATCTGGTTTTTTGACGGCAGCAGCCTCCTTATCAGGAAAGGCAATAGGATCAAATGATGAAATTGCCTATAAAAAGTCATATGAGAGATTAAGACATTATTGCTTAATTATTATGTGTATAACTATGCTGTTCCTTGCTGTTTTGTCACGTACGGTTTTATGTATGCTTACAGACAAGGCAGAATTAGTGTCTATTGCTCATGTATATCTTCTGCTGATGATTCTGTCTCAGTTCCCGGAACAAATGACAAAAATACTATGTGGTTTTATACGTTCTGCGGGACATAGTTCAATTCCTACAGTTATAGATATGATTGGTATATGGGGTGTCAGGGTGTTCTTGTGTTATTTAGCAAGTAATGTGTTACATCTGAACATTATTTGGATATGGATTATTATTGATCTGGATCAATGGGTTAGATATTTATTATCAAGAATATGCTTTAAACGATATAAAGTTATAGATTTTTTATCTTGTAATAATTCAATTATTTCCGCTGAATAAAGGTTGAAAAATAGCGTTACTGCTTTTTAGTAATTTGAATAAACATGATTGTTTTTGTTGTAAAGAGAAAGGATATAAAGATATGGGAATAAAGTTAGTGATATTTGATGTGGATGGATTGCTTTTGAATACAGAATTTGTCTGGGATACAGTCTGGAAGAATGTTGCAGATAAATATAATGAACCTAGATTTTATAACTTACATAAGTATGCGGTAGGTATAACTGGTAAAGAGACAGAAGACTTAATAACCAATAACCTGCCAGATGTAGAAAATCCATTACTAATGCTTCAGGAGGCAAGGAATATTGGTGTGCAATTGCTGAAAACAGAGGTGGATGTTATGCCTGGTGCTTTTGAATTGCTGGACTATCTAAAAGCTCGTAATTTTTCTTTGGCAGTTGCTACAACAACACCAAGAAATCTTACTATGGAAAGATTAAAACAAACTGGATTAATAGACTATTTTCAAGTGATAGTTTGTGGGGATGAAGTGAAAAGAAGAAAACCAGATCCTGAAATATATACTACTGTTTTAATGAAAATGCAGTGTGCTGCTGAAGATGCCATTGTATTTGAAGATACTGGATATGGAATAACAGCAGCATATAATGCTAAAATACGACCTGTAATGGTTCCGTCGCTAAGACAACCAAATGATCATGAAAAGGCAATGTGTTTCGATATTATTGACAATTTATCTAAAGGTATAGAAGTAATTGAAAAGAATACGATATAGAGGATTACCGATATATGCTTTTCATTTATCTAATTCAGAGATTATTCTATATAGACTGTCGGTGAATATCTTAAAGTTAAGTTCTATGTAATTTCTTTCAGAATATGCCTGATTGTGCATATTGTCGTTTTGACTTGAGGACAGGTGTACCTATGGAAGTGTATTTCTGTGGTATACTAGATTGCAGATTTGAAAGGAAGATTATACTATGGGTAAATACTTTGGAACAGATGGTTTCCGTGGAGAAGCGGGTAATAACTTAACAGCGGATCATGCCTATAAAGTAGGCAGATTTCTAGGCTGGTATTATGGAGAATTAAGAAAGCAAAAAGGAGATAACACTCCTGCAAGAATCGTTATTGGTAAAGACACAAGACGTTCCAGTTATATGTTTGAATACAGTCTTGTTGCAGGTTTGACTGCAAGTGGAGCAGATGCGTATCTTTTACACGTTACTACAACACCAAGTGTAGCGTATATTGCACGTGTGGATGATTTTGATTGCGGTATTATGATTTCTGCAAGTCATAATCCATATTATGACAATGGTATTAAACTGATTAATGCCAATGGCGAAAAGATGGATGAAGAAACCATTCAGCTTGTTGAAGAATATCTGGATGGAAAACTGCATGTGTTTGATACAGATTATGCAGAACTTCCATTTGCTACAAGAGAACATGTAGGTTGTACAGTAGACTATGTGTCTGGAAGAAACAGATATATGGGTTATCTGATTTCTCTGGGTGTGTACTCTTTCAAGGGTATCAAAGTTGGTCTGGACTGTGCCAATGGTGCAAGCTGGACGATTGCAAAGAGTGTATTTGATGCCTTAGGTGCAGATACGTATGTTATTAACAATAAACCTAACGGATTAAACATCAATCTGAATGCTGGTTCTACGCACATTGAAGGATTACAGAAGTTTGTAGTGGAAAATAAACTGGATGTAGGTTTTGCTTTTGATGGGGATGCGGACAGATGCTTGTGCGTAGATGAAAAAGGTAATGTTGTTACAGGTGACCACATTATGTACATCTACGGTACCTATTTAAAAGAAAAAGGTGAATTACTGACAAATACTGTCGTTACTACAGTTATGAGTAACTTTGGTTTATATAAGGCATTTGATGCTGTAAACATTGATTATGCAAAGACTGCAGTAGGTGATAAGTACGTATATGAATACATGTCCAAAAACGGATGCCTTGTCGGCGGTGAACAGAGTGGACATATTATTTTCTCTCAGTATGCAAGTACAGGTGATGGTATCTTGACCAGTCTCAAGATGATGGAAGTTATGATCAGTTCTAAAAAGACATTGTCTGAACTGGCTGCTCCTGTAAAAATCTATCCTCAGGTATTAACAAATGTCAGAGTAACAGATAAGAAGGCTGCACAGGATGATGTGGATGTACAGAAGGCTGTACAGGAAGTCAGTAATCTTTTGGGAAATACTGGTAGAATTCTTGTCAGAGAATCCGGTACTGAACCATTAGTCAGAGTTATGGTGGAAGCTGAAAGCCACGAAATCTGTGAAGAATACGTAGAGAAAGTAGTACGTGTCATCAAGGAAAAAGGCTATTGTGCAGAATAAGGGGAATCGTCAAGATTTCTCTTTTTTTCTTTACGTTCTTAATAGTTTGTCTATGGAAGAGAAAATGGGAATGAGTATAATAAACACCATGGAGGCTGCACATGAAAAAAGTATTACAAATTGTATTAGTTGAAATCATTTCCCTAAGTGTCAGCAGTGTATTATGGACATTCAGAGTCTTTCCATATTTACAGCTGGATGAACTGATCTTTCAGATCAATTCTTCTATTGCAGGTACAGGTTCCGGTATTATTGGTAACTTTATTCTTACAAGTTTATTGCCTTCTGTTCTCTTTACTTTTCTTGTGGTGATTTTATATAAAGGTATGCAGGAAAAATATAAAGGTCTTTATCGCAAATCTCTTCTGGTCTTCTTAGCAGTAAGTCTTGTTATAAGCGTAGGAAGCTTAGCGGCGAAGCTGAATATTGTTGCATATTTTACAGGAAATAAAGAAGCAGCTGACAATGACAAAAAAGAGTTTATTGAAGAAAACTATACGGATCCAAAGGATGTGAATATTACTTTTCCAACAAAGAAAAGAAATCTGATAGTACTGTATCTGGAATCCATGGAAATGACCTATGCGGATAAAGGGGATGGTGGAGCGGAGACAGATGATTATATTCCGGAGCTTGTTAAGATTGGTGAAGCTAATGAGGATTTCTCTGGAAGTGATTATGCACTGAATGGAGCACATTCTCTGTCAGGCACTACATGGACTATGGGTGCTTTATTTGCCACACAGTCAGGATTACCTTTAAAAGTATCTTTAAGTGGTGAAGCACTGGATGCACAGGATTCTTTTTTTCCTACAGTGACTACACTGGGAGATATTCTGTATGCACAAGGCTATCAGAATGTGTTCATGTGTGGTTCTGATGCGGCTTTTGGTGGAAGAAAAACATTCTTTCAGACTCATGGAAACTATGAAGTTCTGGATCTGAACTACATGAACGCTTATGATAAGCTTCCTGAAGAAAACTATCATGATGACTGGTGGGGATTTGAAGATGAATATCTGTTTGAGTTTGCAAAGGAAAAACTGACAGAACTTGGAAACAGCGGAAAACCATTTAATCTCAATATGTTAACGGTAGATACACATTTTGAAGATGGGCATCCATGTGATAAATGTCAGAACAGATATTCTGAGCAGTATGCCAATGTTATTGCCTGCTCTGCAAGACAAGTAGAGTCTTTTCTGGAGTGGTGTAAACAGCAGTCATGGTATGACAATACCACTATCTTAATCACAGGAGATCATCCAACGATGGATTCTGATTTCCTACTTGATATTGATGAAGATTATGACAGAAGAGTGTTTACTGCGTATATCAATTCTGCAAGAACCTATAATGGTGAAAAGAGACAGTATTCTTCCTTTGATACCTTTCCTACTTTATTAGCTTCCATTGGAGCTGATATTGAAGGTGATAAACTTGGACTTGGTGTGAATCTGTATTCTTCCTCTTCTACATTGACAGAAGAAATGGGAGTGGAAGGTATCAATGATAAATTAATTGCAAAATCAGAATTTATGGAAAATTTATCTAGTCAGACCAGTGAGGATGGAAGTGATGAGTAATAAAAAAAGTATTGTATTCAGTGTGCTGATGGGAATGGCACTGGGAGTAGGTATGGCTCTTGTGATGTTGTGGAGCTGCAAAATCAACAATTTTGTCTATACCAATATTTCTTTTGTATGTTTATTGGTAATTGCCTGTGCATTACCTGAATGTACCAACAGATTACAGAAAAGAGGGTTTCTATTACAATGGATGAAACCTGTGATGATAGGTTTATCTTTTATCATCTGTTTACTGTATTGTGTCACAGTGACCAAAGATGTAGGCTATGTCAGTTCTGCATTTACAGATATGTGCATTACTACAGCAATATTACATGGTGTAAGCATGGTGTTCTGTATCTTAAGACTGCGTAATATAAAATGATGTGAAGCCTGTTTGCAGGCTTTTTCTATTTTGTATTTTATTTTGGGATATTGTTTTGTATACTCAAAACAGAGGTGAATAAATATGTCAAAATTTCCAGAAGGTTTTTTATGGGGCGGCGCAGTAGCTGCTCACCAGTTAGAAGGTGGCTGGAATCAGGGTGGTAAAGGTATCAGTATCAGTGATGTAATGACAGCAGGAGATAACAAAACACATTCTCCAAGACGTATTACTGACGGGGTACTGGAAGGTGAAAATTATCCTAACCATGAAGCTATTGATTTCTATCATCATTATAAAGAAGATATTGCTTTATTTGCAGAGATGGGATTCAAGGCATTCCGTACATCTATTGCATGGACAAGAATCTATCCGAATGGTGATGATGAAACACCTAATGAAGAAGGTTTGAAGTTCTACGACGATATGTTTGATACGATGCATCAGTATGGTATTGAACCTGTAGTTACATTGGCACACTTTGAAATGCCTTATGCTTTAAGTAAGAAATACAACGGTTTTATGGATAAACGTTGTATTGGATTCTTTGAAAAGTATGCAAGAACCTGTTTTGAAAGATATAAGGGTAAAGTAAAGTACTGGATGACTTTCAATGAAATCAATAACCAGGCTGCTAATCCATGTCCTCACCATTTGATTCAGGAAGGCGGTATTCTGACAACAGAAGATAACCCTGATAATGAAAGAATGATGTTCCAGAGTGGTATCAATGAACTTGTCGCAAGTGCTTTGGCAGTAAAAACAGGTCATGAAGTAGATCCTGAAAATAAGATTGGATGTATGATAGCATTTATTCCATTATATGCACATACATGTAATCCTTGTGATGCTATGGAAATGACAGGTGCCAACCATAAGAGATACTGGTTCATGGATGTACAGGCAAAAGGTATTGTGCCTAACTATATCTATAAGTTATGGGACAGAAAAGGCTATGCCATTGACTTCAGTGAAGAGGAAAAAGAAATCTTAAAGAACGGTACTGTAGATTATATCGGATGGTCTTACTATATGAGTAATACTGTGGAAAATAAGAATACAGAAGATGTTTCTTTTGACTTTGATGAAACAACAGATACTGTGAAGAATGAATATCTGAAAGTATCTGACTGGGGATGGCCAATTGATCCTCTGGGAATTCGTTATGGCTTAAACTATATCCAGGATCATTACAATAAACCACAGATGATCGTAGAGAATGGATTTGGTGCGTATGATAAGAAGGAAGAGGATGGATCTGTAGATGATTCTTATCGTATTGACTATCTGAAGAATCACATTCAGGCTATGAAAGATGCTATCAATTATGATGGTGTAGACTTAATGGGCTATACGATGTGGTCGCCTATTGATATTGTTTCCGCTTCCACAGGTGAAATGGATAAGCGTTATGGCTTTATCTATGTCAATAAAAATAATGCCGGAGAAGGTGATCTTTCCAGATCTCGTAAGAAGTCTTTCTTCTGGTATAAACATGTCATTGAGACAAACGGCGAAGAATTATAAGATTGCTGAGGACCTGCATGCCAGGTCCTTTTTTCCTGGCATTTTATTTCGTGCTGTATACGTTATACTTTGCAATAGAGGTGAAATACATATGTCAAAATTTCCGAAAGATTTTTTATGGGGTGGTGCAACAGCTGCCAACCAGTATGAAGGTGCCTGGAATGAAGGTGGTAAAGGCATCAACACAGCAGATACCATGATTGGTGGTACTGCCACAACACCAAGAAAGATTTCGTATCGTTTAAAAGATGGTACAATAGGATGGGTAACGAATTCTTTTTCCGGTACTAGTTTTTCTGAAGGAGAAACAGCCAAATTTCCTGAAGGTGCAGAACCTTGTGTGCTGGAAGGGTATTACTATCCTTCTCATTTAGCAACAGATTTCTATCACCATTACAAAGAAGATATTGCTTTGATGGCAGAAATGGGATTCAGATGTTTCAGACTGTCTATTAACTGGTCCAGAATTTATCCAAACGGTGATGATGAAATGCCTAATGAAGAAGGATTAAAGTTCTATGATGCAGTATTTGATGAGTGTAAGAAGTATGGTATTGAACCATTAGTTACCTTATCTCATTATGAAACACCAATTCATTTATCCATTGCCTATGGTGGATGGAAGAATCGTAAATTGATTGATTTCTTTGTGAAGTATGCAAGAACCTGTTTTGAAAGATATCGTGGAAAGGTAAGACTGTATCTTACTTTCAATGAAATCAATGTCATGGATATGATGCCTTACTTTGCCGGTGGTCTTTTAGATGACAGCGAGCAGGCAAAGGCACAGGGAGCACATAACCAGTTTGTCGCAAGTGCTTTGACTGTTAAACTTGCGCATGAAATGGATCCTGACCTGAAAATAGGACAGATGCTGGCATATATGCCTTCTTATGCTCTGACATGTGCTCCAGAAGATGAAATAGCAGCTTTAAAGGCAGAACAGAATACATTGTTCTATTCTGATGTACAGACAGGTGGAGAATATCCTCAGTATCGTTTAAATCAGTATAAGGAAAAAGGAATTGTTCTGGATGACTGTGCAGAAGATTATGAACTGTTGAAAAAGTATCCTGCAGATTTCTTATCCTTCTCCTGTTATGGAGCTATGGTATACAAAGGAGGAGAAATCAAGGAATCCGGTATTTTCCCTGGCTCTGTAGCTAATCCATATCTGAAAGTGAATGCCTGGGGTGGAGCAAGTGATCCTAGTGCATTAAGAGTAGCTTTAAACAGATTGTATAATCGTTATCACAAACCATTATTTATTGTAGAAAATGGTCTTGGTGCACAGGATACAGTGGAAGAAGATGGTTCTATTCACGATCCATATCGTATTGACTATCTGAGAGAAAATATCCAGTCCATGAAAGATGCTGTGGTAGAAGATGGTATTCCATTAATGGGATATACTTCCTGGGGTTGTATCGATCTTGTTTCAGCAGGTACTGGTGAAATGAAGAAGAGATATGGATATGTATATGTAGACAGAGATAATGAAGGTAATGGTACCTTAAAGAGAACACCTAAAGATTCCTTCTACTGGTATAAGAAAGTCATTGCCAGTGATGGTGAGGATTTAAGCGACAATTAATTGAGAGACCTGATATCCTGCAGTACAGGACATCAGGTTTTTTATATGTTTTTTTTGCTTTTGAAAGAAAAATGCCTTACTTTTTGTGTATATAGCTGGTAAAGAGACCATAGAAAATGTTGATGGAATAATGCACTCTTAATAGAGCTATTGTAGTGATTGAAAATTTACTTTTGAATGTATTGCTGTGAAATTATTTGCTGTAAAAAAGGATGCTGCACATCTTAATGTGTGGCACCCTTATATGAAAGTTCGATTACTTCAATGTGCTGAGTTAATGACATGATTTGTCAACAGTCTTCTTTTTTGCTGTTTCCATTTTTATGAATTTAGGCGTGAAATGATTTCGTTTTTATTTTTTTGCGCAAATTCAGTCAGTTTATATGACATTATTCTTTGATTAGCTAGTATAGGAACCACAAATCCATTCTTTACCAGTGTTGCTAACCTGTTGATAATCGTTTTATTTGTTACAGATAGTTCTTTGCTGATTTCTACAGGAGTAAATTCAATCTTATAGTTTTCCAATAAGAATTTTAGTAACATTTTTTCTTTAGCCTTTAAGTAGGATAGGCTTCCAGAAATATTGTCTTCTGTTGATGACATTTGCAGATCACGAACTTTATCCGAATACAGCTTTACCATTCTGAGAAAGTAATTAATCCAAATTTCAGGATGTGGCGGATTGTCTCTGCCAGAATAGTACAGTGAAGGCAATCCCATTTGAATTGAATTGTAATATTGATCGACATCGTATGCGAAATACTCTTCTAAAGAACCAATTCCATTAAATCCATAACCGTTCAAATCCATGATATACCCTGACAATAATCTTGCTGTTCTGCCATTTCCGTCTTCAAAAGGGTGGATTGTTACCAGTTGATAATGAACGACTGCTGCAATAATTAAAGGGTGGTCATCTGTAGTATTCACGTACGTAACAAGCTCATTGAGCAAGCTGGGAATATCAGAATATTCTGGTGGAATGTAATCGGGATTACCGGTTTTAGAATCATACACAGCAAACAATACGCCTGGTGGCATAGGGCCTCTTAACCCAATCTTTTCTTTCGAAGCTCCTTTTTCTACGAGTTTTTGCACATCTAAAATAAGTTTCTTTGACAGTTTTTCTCTGTTTGCTGCTTTTTTCTCCAGGAAATTTAATGCAAGGAAGTAATTTCTTACCTCCTGTTCTGGTTTTAAATAATGCTTTCTTTCATCTTGTTCAATTACTTCATCAACTTGTCTTTCAGTTAATGGATTTCCTTCAATTCTATTTGAGGCATAGGAGCTTTTCTTTTTTGAGTTTTTACGAAGTCTGTTTGTGGTGGTGCTTGGCAGTTTTACAGAAGAAACTTGAAATCTATTCTGCTCAATTTCAGTAATACATCGGAGAATATCATTGTTTAATGTTACTTTTATCATATATAACCTCCTTTTTATCTATCAGTATTATAGGTAAAACAGATAAGAAATTCCATTAATATTACACTATTATTACACTAATTTCCATTATCGTTACACTATTCTCTAGTATTCATAGAAAAGGGTGCCACATACTTAATGTGTAGCACCTGTTTATGAAATTCAATTACTTCAATGTGTTGACTTAATGATGTTGGAGTTTTGTGTTTCGCTAAATCTTATGTATCATTTTTGCTTTTTAAGTAATATCCACCAGCTTTATCTTGAACGAGCAAGAATACTCCCACTTCAATGCACGGCATAAGTAGTGAGATAAATCTCTTTTCTGGCACTTTTTTGGTATAGGCGATATGCCATAATACTAGTGGTATTAACATATACCGGAAAAGGAGAAGAATATGTATCATTCTGTGAATATACAGGTAAAGCAAGGAACTGCTTTGTTTCAATG
>CAKVIS010000007.1 GCA_934754415.1 uncultured Bulleidia sp. | reverse complement strand
TTAATTCCAATCGTTGGGTCTACATCCAATAACAGGTGTACGTGGTCAGGCATCACTTCCATTTCAAGAACATAAAAATTCTGTTCTTCCTGCATGGAAAGCACGATTTCCTTAAAACGTTCATCTATCCCATTAATAAGCACCTTTCTCCTGTACTTGGGGCAGAAAATAACGTGATATCTGCAACAATACACTGTTGTCTCTGTAGTTCTGTATTTACCTTTCATATCCATATATATTTTAACATATATCTATATGCTATTTTCGAAAGAAAACTGGCTTTCATCCCAAGGCTAAAGCACTAGGGGTTTCCCGCCAGAAACATCTAAATACATAGTACTTCCTCCCTCATCTGATTTTTGTTTATGATAGCATTACCCTTTCGCAAAGTAAAAGGCACATTGACATCAGTAATGTATAGAACTACAATACTTGCAAAATGTAATTTAGGACTTACGATTCGGAGGTATTCCATGCACCAAGACTTAACCAAGGGCCCTGTTGTCAAATCCATGCTGGTATTTGCCATCCCTATGATTTTAGGAGATCTGCTCCAGCAGTGTTATAACATTGCCGATACTTTGATTGTTGGACAGTATCTTGGTAAAAATGCTCTTGCCGCAGTAGGATCTTCCTTTACCCTCATGACCTTTCTGACATCTATTCTGCTGGGATTATGCATGGGAAGCGGTGCGTTATTTTCCATGCGTTTTGGTCAGAAAGATGAAAAAGCTCTGTGTGAAAATCTATGTGCTTCTTTCTTCTTCATTGTCTTTATCACCATTCTCTTAACTGTTCTTTCATTTATAACTTTGAACAGCCTGCAATCCTTTCTGAAGGTTCCTTCTGAAGTCTGGAAAGATATGAAAGGGTATCTTGCAGTGATATTTGTGGGAATACCTGCTGTGTTCCTGTATAACTACTTTGCGTCATATTTACGTGCTATTGGCAATTCTGTTATTCCACTTATATTTCTTGCTGTTTCTGCGGTTATGAACATCTGTCTTGACCTCTTTTTTGTCATTAGTTTACAACGAGGTGTTTCTGGTGCTGCAGAAGCTACGGTTATCTCCCAATATCTTTCCGGTATCGGTATTGTCATCTACACACTGATGTTCTACAAAAATGTACGCTCGATGTTTAAAATTTCCTACCTGAAAAAAGAACGTATTCAGGAAATTGTTTCGTATTCTCTTTTAACCTGTATTCAGCAATCCATTATGAATCTTGGCATCCTGATGGTACAGGGGCTTGTCAACAGCTTTGGAACAGTTGTCATGGCAGCATTTGCTGCAGCTGTAAAAATTGATGCCTTTGCCTATATGCCTGTACAGGATTTTGGAAATGCTTTTTCGACTTTTATCGCACAAAACTATGGTGCAAAAGAACATGCAAGAATACGTTCCGGTTTAAAATACGCCATCTATATCTCCATGGCTTTCTGCCTGGGTATATCTGTTCTTGTCTGTCTTTTTGCAAAGCAGCTTATGTCCATCTTTATAGATGCCAAAGAAACAGAAATTATCATGCAGGGAGTACAGTATCTGCATATTGAAGGCGCATTCTATTGCGGTATCGGCTGTCTGTTTTTACTCTACGGTCTGTATCGTGCACTTGGAAAACCAGGTATGAGTGTTGTTCTGACAATCATTTCCCTTGGTACACGTGTCGTACTTGCCTATCTTCTTTCCGCTGTTCCTTCTTTTGGCGTCACTGGTATATGGTGGGCAGTGCCAATTGGATGGGGATTAGCTGACTTAGTCGGATTACTGTATTATTTTGCAAAAAAACAGACACTGCTTGCCTGAGCAAAAAAAAGTAACACCTTTTTTCCAGGTGCTACTTCAGTTTTCCTACAATTTCTTCAAGTGTGACAGGACCCTGTCTTAAAACCTTTAACTCTTCTTTTGTACAGTCAATAATAGTGGAAGCCTGTCCAAAAGAGACATTTCCTTCCAGCATACCGGATAATAACGGGCACTGTGCTTCAATCTCATCCAGATTCTTACATTCCGGACAACCGGACTGATTGGCACTGGTCATAAATAACGGTGCACCGATTGTCTGAATCAGCTGTTTCAGTACATCAGAAGTTGCCAGTCTTACAGCCAGTGTATCCATACCACCATTTACATACTCAGGTACACTTTCTTTTTTCTTCAATATCAAAGTCAATGGTCCCGGCATGAATTCCTGCAGAATCTTTCTTTCACGTTCTGTCACTTCTGCTATTTCTTCTACCTGTCTGCTTTCAGAACACATGATGGGAAAAGCCTTTGTAACAGGTCTGTTTTTTACTTTTCTAAGATTTTCCTGTGCAACCTGGCTTGTGGCAATGGCACATACTCCATACACAGTATCTGTAGGTACAGAAATGACACCGTTGTCTTTCAGCACTTCTGCCATTTCCTGAATTTCAGTTTCTTTAAATCTTCTCATATAAACATTGTCAGTACCATACTCACTATCAGAAAACCGATAAAGAATACGATACAGCCTTTCTTAAACTGTCTGGACATAATCTCAGTGTTTCTTCACTACCGTCCCATCATTTTTATAGATGGAGTTTTCTGCAATCACACCACGCACACAGCTTGTCGGATACACATTACAGTTTCTTCCAATCACTGTACCTGGATTCAATACAGAATTACAGCCTACTTCTACATGGTCCCCAAGCATGGCACCAAATTTCTTTAATCCTGTTTCAATCTGTTCTTCTCCATTATGCACCACTACAAGTTTTTTATCAGACTTCACATTGGACGTAATGGAACCTGCACCCATATGGGAATAATATCCAAGAATGGAATCACCAACATAGTTATAGTGAGGTGTCTGTACATGATCAAACAGAATCACATTCTTTAACTCACAGCTGTTACCAACAACACAATCTTCTCCGACCAGTGCACTGCCCCTGATAAATGCACAGTGTCTTACTTCCGTTCTTGCGCCGATAATACATGGTGCGCCAAGATACGCACTGTCAAACACCTTAGCTGTTTTATGCACCCACACCTGTGGAGAAACTTCATCATATTCTTCTTCAGGAAGGTTCTGTCCTAAAGAGATGATGAGATCTTTAATACCTGCCAGAGCAAGCCATGGATATTCGAATTGCTGTAAATAGTCTTTTGCCATTGTATGATCCAGATCATACATATCTTTAAGTGTAAACATTGATATTACCTCCCAATTACGCATACAAGTATACACCCAGAAAAAAAGTTCTGCATTAACAGAACTTTCAGCGATGTATTAACATATTTACTGCTTTGTTACAGCAGGTAATTTCTGCAGTTTTACTAGGTCTGGATTCTTCTCCATCAAGAGTCCATATAACTTCTTCATCAAATTCAAAAGTAATGGAACTGGCAGTCAGCTTGATAATATGCGTATCATCGGTATTACCGGATAACATCTTATTCAAAATCACATTCACATCCAGAAGATTGTTTGGTGCACTGATCAGAATCACTTCAAATTCTCCATCATCCAGGGCACTGTTACTGATCAGCTTAGATTGCACCCCTGCCACACTGCGGGTGTTACTGACAGCGCCAAAAATAAAGTCACCTTCATCAGTCACTCCGTTACATGTATATTTCACATGCTGGCGATAACTGAGCCCTTCTGGAATATTGCCAATCACATTTAACACATAGGCACCATATCCAATGGCATTTTTCAGATCCTGCGGAGTATCATAGCTGACTTTGGTAAAAGCCCCAAAAGCAGCAACATAGTTAAAGTATTCCTCATTGATCTTACCAACATCATACGCAAATACCTTACCATCAGAGACAGCTCTGCATTTTTGCTTTAAAGAAAGATTCTTACCCTGATTCAGACTCTTAAAGAAATCATTTGTACTGCCCGTTGGGAAATAACCGATAGTCTTGTGTAATCCCATATGCATGATGGTATTGATCAGATGATTCAATGTACCATCTCCACCCACACAGGCAATGACATCATAGTTCTCTGCTTCACTCAGCAGAATATCTTCAGACACAAGGCCTTCTTTAGGCACAATAGGATATACTGTCACAAGACAGTTTCTTAAAGAAAGCTGTTTAACGATTTCAAACATTTCATTGACTGCACTATTGACACCACTTGTCTCATTAGCCAGTAATAACACTTTTTTCTTCTGCATACTTACATTGTAATTATTTTATACATTTTCACAATTCCTGAAAGACATTTCCAGGCAAATGTTCAAAAAAAAGATGATTCGTGAGAATCACCTTCTTTTAAGACTTAGGCTTTGTTGTCAGAACCGTAAGCTTTGATCAGTTCTTTAGCAGTAGCTACGACAGCATCGCAACCTGGCTTCAGAAGTTTACGTGGGTCATATCCCTTACCTTCCTGATCTTTACCAGCTTCGATGTATTTACGTGTAGCTTCAGCAAATACTAACTGTAATTCTGTGTTGATGTTTACTTTGGAAACACCTAATGTTACAGCCTTGTGAACCTGTTCAAATGGAATACCGGAACCACCGTGTAATACAAGTGGCTTACCATTAACTGCTGTGTTGATTTCGTCTAATCTTTCGAAGTTCAGACCAGCCCAGTTTGCAGGGTATTTACCATGAATGTTACCGATACCTGCAGCTAAGAAATCTACGCCTAAATCAGCGATTTCTTTACATTCAGCAGGGTTAGCTAATTCACCGTTAGATGTAACACCGTCTTCAGTACCACCGATACCACCAACTTCACATTCTACGGAGATTCCCTTAGAATGAGCTAATGCGATGATTTCCTTGGACTTTTCGATGTTTTCGTTGATGTCATAATGAGAACCATCAAACATTACGGAAGTAAAACCAACTTCCATGCACTTTTTAGCACCTTCATATGTACCATGGTCTAAGTGAAGAGCTACAGGAACTGTGATACCCATAGAATCATGCAGATTTCTAACCATGTCAGCTACGACTTTGAATCCACCCATGTACTTACCAGCACCTTCGGAGCACTGAATAATTACAGGAGACTTCATTTCTTCAGCTGCCTGTAAAATGCACTTTGTCCATTCAAGGTTATTTGTGTTGAATGCAGGAATTGCATAATGACCTTCATGTGCTTTGTTGATCATTTCTGTTGCAGAAACCATTACCATACTATTATCATCCTCCTAGTTTTTGCTCTATTATTTTAGCTTCTTTTAGGCAAAATGAAAAGTATTTCAATACATTCTTTATGTACTTGTCTGTATAACATGCTTTTTACAAAATGTGTTTCACTTTCTTTCGGTATAAAGCAAATGTCAACTGCAATCTTAAGAGATTCAGTGATTGTAGTGTTTGATGCACAGGGGAATCAATATCAGACATATTGCCAGTATACCAACACCCGCAAAAACACTTATATTGCGTATTTCAAATTCTTCCTTATCCTCTTCATCCGTTTTTTCAGGAACAGAGGAAGGTTGTGCAATCTGTCCACACGTCATAGTTACTGCATACTCTCGAGATACATTATCTGCAATCTCCACATCAGAGATTGGCTGAACTATATACCTATGTGTACTTCCTGCTTCAAGGTTATCCATCGTCACAGTAGTATCTGACGTTCTGTCAAGCATTGTCAAAAGCCCTGCATCCTCAAAATACTCAAACAGCTGATATTCTGTTGCTCCTGGTACAGCTCCCCACGACAGTGTGATACTTGTGTCACTGGAAGAGCTTGCAGTTACTGCAGGTGCATCCAAAGTAGTCAACGCAACCGGTTTATCTGGTTCTTCATTGTTTTTAACCTGGATAACACGAAATCCAACATCTTCATATCCTTTTGAAGCATCACGGGATTCCTCACGATTTTCTGTTCGACAATCAGTTCTTTTAGATTCCCATGAACCTCCCTTAACTCCCAAAGTAGTAAAATCACCGTCTGTTGAACGTACAGTAGAAGTCCACTCCCATACATTCCCCCAGAAATCCACTGCACCATGTGCGCCACGTGTTACATATGCATATTCTTCCACAGGTGTTCTTCCATCATTCACACCACAGTTAAAATCTGCATCCTTCGGCATATGTCCAGCCGCCAGTTCCCATTCACTTTCACTTGGAAGACGATACCCATTGACACCATCCTGAGCATTTAACCATTCACAATATGCATGTGCATCCTCATAAGAAACATCGTTTACAGGATATTGTGCTTCTTGAGCAGGAAAGGCACCATCCACCCAGTCAGACGGTGCAGGATGTCCTGTCGCATCTAAAAATACTGCATACTCCTCATTGGTAACCGGTGTACGTTTTATATAGATACTCTCACCTGCGCCCATGACAGGGATATAGTCATATTGTGGTGCTGCAGCAATCTTCCACTGTAAAAGCCTTGGATCTGTAAACCGCAACATACTGCTGTTGATACGGTCCCAATACGTAATATAAATATCCTGTACAAGCCCTTCCATTTCCTCAACAATTTCCTCTCCACCTGGTTTACCCTCTGTTTCTGTTTTGAGATCGCTGAGTTTTGCCTCTTTTCTGGCCACAACCGCATTGTAGTCCTCTATAACCCTTTCACGAAGATATGTATAATTCTCTTCTGTAGGATCATTCTGATACTGCATAATGCAACGTTTGGTTTCTTCACTTAGCTGTGGCTGTTCCTTTTCGATGAAATCACTGTTTTTATACATATTCATTCCATCTCCATCATCAGCCACAGCAACCTGTGAAAAACTCATACAGGCAATCAAAGTTGCTGACAGGATGTGTATTGTTTTTTGAAATTTCATAATACTACCTCATATATTTTTCTTTTATTGTGCATCTTCCGTGCCGATAAGCCAGTCCACAAGATGAATACTTTCATCATGATAAACTACATATGGCACTGAAACATGGTCTGTGTTTTCCAGCATAGTTATCTGCGCATCTCCACCTGCCTTTTGCAGTTGTGCAATCATCTGCCTGGCAGAATTTGGCGCAATAACCACATCATCTGCCCCAACATAAGCTCTGACAGGGATGTTCTGCAACACAGAAACCTGTGATAATACACCTTTTGCACTTCCTGCAAGAGGGGCAATTCTTGCAAAAAGATTAGAATACTTCACTGCAAGTTCCCACACAGAAGTTCCACCCAGACTGAATCCTGCCAGAGATATATTTTTTGCATCGATGGAATACTCCTGTACTGTATTTTGAATCAGAAAATACAAAGAGTCAGAAATATCACTCCAGCTGCGCAAGTCTCTGGGAAGCTGAGGAATCAGAACATACGCTCGCACATCTTCAAACATATTTTCCTGTAAATACTTCGGAAAATCCTCATCAGCAACCACAAGATTCAGATTGTCTCCTCTGCCACTTGCACCATGCAGATACACAATCAAAGGCATATTTTCTGTCGGATTTTCCGGTGTATACAGCCAATACCCAAAACTTGCCAGTTCTTCTGTTTGAATACTATGTCCTGTAAACGAAGAAGGCACATCCATGCATGGAGAAGGCGAAGGTATCACATCCACCTGCTCTACCAGCATCTCCTTATGCTTGTCCTTTATCCCACAGGCACTTACCGTAACCAGAACACTTGCTGCCATCATCCGTAACAAATGTGAATGCAACTCTGTTTTCATTGTCTTCTGTTTACCTCCATCTTTATTTTAAAACTACCGAAATCTGTATAATGTTTTGCTGAGGAAGAGAGATTGTCAGTTTGCCTTTATGAGCCTGTGCAACCACCTGTACCATGGACAGTCCAATGCCAAAGCCTTTAATTCTATCTGAAGTATCCTGCCGATAAAATCTTTGAGCAAAAAAATCAAGTTGTGCAGAATCTATCCCAGATACTGTATTTCGCACCGTAAATCTCACGCCTTTTCCTTCTGAAACCAATTCCACATGCACCTGTCCATCTTTAGAACTGTATTTAAATGCGTTATCCAAAAGAGCACTCATAAGTTCACGTATTGCTTTTTCATCCCCACAGTAAGATAAACCTTGTTGAATATGTATTGTATACGTTTTACCCATATTTTGAGAAACCGAACGATATGACTCTGCCACATCTTCTGCAAGATCAGACACAGGAAATGCAATCTTCACAAAATGCTTTTCCTGTTCTTCTGCCCTTGCCAGATATACCAGTTTGTTAGTCATTTCTGTCATATTGGTTGTCTGTTTGATAATGTCAGCCAGCCATTCATTCTCCCCTATTTCAGATTCCAATAACTGTGCATCCGCATGAATCACTGTCAGAGGTGTTTTCAGTTCATGACTGGCAGAAGTAATAAATTCTTTCTGTCTCTGATGATTTTCTACAAGTGGAGAAACCACCTTTGATGACAGCAGCCCAAGAACACATGCCATCAAAACAATGCCTCCCGTCGAAACCAGAATCAAAGTCACAGCAGTATTTTGAAAAGCTTTCATTGCAGCATAACGGGAAAGAAATGTAATATGTATTCCTTTTTTGCCACGATAAACCAGATACCTGTACTGGTCAAGGTATCCATTATCTGTACTTTTGGAAAGCACTTGTTTTGCATACTCCATTGCTTCAGAATACATAACCATAGAAGTATGGGTTACATCTGCTTCAAAGTTTTTGTTTTTCGGCTGAATAAACACAGTAAAGTATCTTGCATCATCTACTTCCAGCGAATTTTGAGAAGAATGGATTGAAAGAATAAGTCTGTCTGCAGTAAGAGTCATTTGCCTGTAATTTCTATAAATACTGAAACCTACGATAAACGCCTGCAAAAGTATTAATGCAACAACAGATATAAGTACAAACTGTACCTGCAGACGATGCTTCATAGTCATATTCATTTTCTGACCTCCAGAACATAGCCTGCTCCTCGCATGGTACGAATTTTCACATTTGCGTTAATTGCTTCCAGTTTCCTGCGCAGATAAGAAATATATGTCCAGACAGTATTTTCTTCAGCACGACTGTCCACATCCCATATATTTTCAAGAAACTTTGAGGAAGGCAGTACTATGTTTGGATTGCGCATCAGCAATAACATAGTCTGATATTCTTTACTTGCCAGCTTATAGCTGCCTCCTGGTGCTGATAATTCATAAGTAGCAGTATTTAACGAAGTATTCCCGCAAATAAGCATAGTATTTTGCTGGATATCCTTTTTTCTTGTCAGCACACGCAATCTTGCAAGTAATTCACGTACATCAAATGGTTTTGTCAGATAGTCATCAGCACCTGCATCAAGCCCTGTGACCTTGTCAGCAACTTCTGACCTTGCCGTCAACAACAGCACAGGAGTTGTACAATGTTCACATCGAGCATGTGAAAGCACAGAAACGCCATCCATCTCCGGCATCATAATATCCAGAATTGCCGCATCATAAGTCTCACTGCAGAGATACATCAAAGCATCCTCTCCATTATCTACGGCATCTACTGCATACATGTTTTTTTGTAGAATAGAAATCAGCGCACGGCGTAAAGAGGTATCATCCTCAGCAATCAGTATTTTCATAGTGTTTCCTTTCCGCAAAGACGTATTTTTATCGACATGCTATCATTGTACTTCCTGAAAGTAAAATTCACTTTTTCATTTTTCTTTACTGCTGTCTGTTGCAGTAATCAAGGATAGCCTGTGCTGCATCCTGTGCTGAAGAAAAGTCATTCTGTTCACCAGTGATATATTCCGCTGCATCACTCCATTCCTTCAGATTCATATTCTCATCAATAAGTGACTGCACCAGGTGAATAAGCCGTTTATTTTGCATTGCATTCATGCAATGTAAGTCAGACATGTATTTGCAACCAGTGTGGAGAGTAAATATATCCAGCAGTGTTAAAGCAGTTATACGTTTTGACATATCTGTTCCTTTCTTCCATCACCATTTCATTACGCATGTATACTAAACACGGAACCTCAATTCAACTTCAAAATTTTATGTTTTTTAAAAAAAATACCAGTTTATATGTCCCAACACTGTTACCTCTTCCTTTAAAAAAATAATTCCTCTATTGCGTAACTAAATATATTTCAGATTCTTTCAACACTAAATTTCATTTGAGATTGCCTGTAAACAATGCTAGTATTTTTTGTAAACGGAGGTGCATTATGAACAACACAACTGAAATGCCAATGAACTATCATAAAATTCTTTATCTTATTGAAGGGTACTTTATCTTTAAGAATATCATGGATATTGTCACTTCTTTTATGTTGCCATATTCCCTGTACAGAACCATTGATCAGATTTTCTATGCAGTATGTATTGTCTTCTGTGCGTTTGGCATCTGGAAACACAATGCCAAAAAAGGAGTCATTGCTTTTTTTCTGTTTCTTGTAACAGATCTTGGTTTAGCAATCCTTACATATATTGTATCCTCAACGTCCGGCAATCCTTTACCTGATGCCGGTACAACGTTACTGTCTTTCTGTATTGTGAGTGCCTTCTGGTGTATTGCAAGTGCTGTATATTACAAAAAAAGATGGAGTCTTCTGAAATGATAAACTCCAAAGCCTTACAGATGATAGAACTGCTGAGTTCCACCACTGACTATATTTCCCAGGAAACATTATCTTACAAGCTGTCTGTCAAACCCAGAACTTTAAGAGAAATCCTGCGCATTTATAAAGAAGAAATAGAAAAAGATGGAGCCTGTTCCATACTCTATAAAAATAATTACGGATACCTTCTGGAAATACAGGACAAAGACATCTTTGCAAAGTATCTTGAAACACAGAAAGAAGAATTACGTAAAGAACAGATGAACAATCCTGTCACAACCCCTGAAAGAGCGGACTATATCATTCGTCATCTTTTATTAAGTGCGTCTCCCATAAAAAGTGATGATTTTTGTGAGATGCTGAACATCTCCAAAAGCACCATGGCACAGGTATTGAAACTGGTGCGTTCTATCCTGATGAAGTATGATCTTTCCCTGGAAGTTAAAGGAAAACAGGGATTGTATATCGAAGGAGACAGAGATTGTTTTCAGAATATCTTTTCCGATTACTTTTTTTATCGTGCACAATCCGAAGATGAAGATGTAACTGAAAAGAAAGTCTGGATTCATGATCTTTTACTGTCTGTCTTACAGAAATATGACTACACCATGACAGATACAGGCATAGATAATCTTGTTATCCATATCTTTATCACCCTCTATCTGTCCAACAGATTACAGTCTTCCACACATGTCTCTTCTTTAAAAGAATCCAAATACCCTCTGGAATTTCAGATAGCAAGAGAAATCCAGCAGAAAATTGAAACCGAAAAAGGATTGCATATGGAAGATAATGACCTTGGGTTTATTGCAGTACACATGATTGGAAATCGCATCTTCACTGAAAAAGATGCACATATTTTAAGTGCGGATACCATCAACATTGTCAAAGACATCCTGTCTGGCATACGTAAAACCTATGATGTAGATCTGTTTAACGACCTGGATTTTTTCACCATGTTATGTACACATATCGAGCCAATGATACAGAGATTGCAGAATCATGTACGTATGAGAAACCCTATGTTAACCACCATACAGGAGGAAAACCCTTTAGGCTATGACATGGCTGTGTTTGCCTCAAATATCATTTCTTCAAGATTACAGATGGACATTGATCATAATGAAATCGGGTATCTTGCCTTACACTTCCAGTTAGCTCTGGAAAGAAGAAATACTCCGAAAAGGAAAAACATACTCACTGTATGTGCAAGTGGTACAGGAACGTCTCAGCTTTTAAAATACAAACTGCAGAATCGTTTTGGCAACCAGATTGCTTCTCTTACTTCCATGAGTGCCCATGAGGCTTTGCATTGTGATCTGAGTAAGTATGACCTGATTGTCTCTACTGTAAATCTTCCAGTCACTTCCATTCCATGCATTGTCGTACATGCCTTATTAAATGAATCTGACTGCTCTCTCATTCAGAAACATCTCTCTGTCTCTTTTCAGCAATCTTCTGCCATCCATTCTGCCTTTCAGGAAGATCTGTTTCTGGAAAATGTGGAAATCTCTGATCCGACAGAACTTGTATATTTCCTTTGCACATTACTTTCTAAATATGTATCTTTGCCTGACAATTTCATGACCAAAGTCATCGAAAGAGAAAACATTGCCTCTACCCATCTTGGTAACGGTATAGCTGTACCTCATCCTTCCACAGTCTTGCTGGATGACTCCAAGATTGTCATTGCGCATCTTGCCAAACCAATACAGTGGTTTGATAAGAAAGAGGTACAATGGGTATTTCTGTTAGGCATGAAAAAAGGAGATGATCCTGATCAGGAAGCTTTGATACGTGCTTTATACACCTGTATCAGTGATATAGACTTCATGCGCGAACTCTCTCAGCGCCCTTCTTTTTCTGCTTTCCATACACATTTATCCTCTGTACTGCAGATTGAAGAATCTTCTGCAGACAGTATCTTCCAATAGGTGCCTTCTATGAATGTATTAATTGTCTGTGCCAATGGTATGACCAGCAGCGCACTCACCCAGAAAACAAGAACTGCTCTTAAAGAACAGGGCTACGAAGATATCAAGGTAGGTTCCTGTGGTATTTCTCAGGTTCAAAAATATGCCCCTATGTCGGATATTATCCTTTTAGCTCCACAGATTGGCTATATTCAAAAAGAAATCCAGCAGGCCGCCTATTGCCAATGTGTTGTCTTACCTTCCAATATTTATGCAGATACAGGTGGTCAGACCATTGTAAATCTTCTTCTGCATAAAGATGAGGAAATGCATACATCTTCCAAACCTTCTGCACTGCAGAAAGTATCTTCTTTCTTTTCCACAAACATTGTCTTTACAACCATGCAGGAAGCTTTCCTGGAAATATTTCCTATCACTTTTACAGGCTCACTGTTTTCCCTGCTGATTTCCTTTCCGATTTCTTTTCTTCAAAACACACCGTTCTATGAGGTTGTCTCCACAGGCTATGCCATGACGTATGGTATGTTTTCTTTGTATATTGTATTGTTTATCTCAAAACAATATGCCTTACGTAAAAAAGAATCCCCTGCAGGCATCATGATTTCTGCAGTTATCTGTTTCTTTCTGCTGACAGAATCCATACAGAATAAAACTGCCCATCTGGAATACTTCGGTCCTAAAGGTATCTTCCTTGGTATCTTTACAGGATTATTTACAGGGTGGCTGTACATCAAGATTACTTCCACCTTCCAGAAAACTCTGGATGTGCAAAGTCTTAGGAAAGACATCCAGGAATCTTTGTTATCCATCTTTCCTGTACTGGTTTGCTGTGTATTGTCCATACTGATTACTATTACCATTCATGCAGTCTTACATACCTCCTTACCGGAATACATCTATGCTTTACTGGAGAAATACCTTGACCCTGTTTTAGGCAAAAACATCCTTTCTTCCCCTTTAAGTACATTCCTTGCGTCTTTATTATGGTTCTTTGGTGTTCATGGAGGAAAAGTGGTTGGAACAATTACAGACCCTCTGCTGTATCTGTATTCTATCACCAACCTGCAGGCCTATATGGCGCATGAATCTTTGCCTTATGTCGTTACTAAAACAACCAGTATGATGTATGTCTTTGGCGGTGTAGGATCTACCTTACCACTTGCTTTTCTGATGTGCTTTTTTGCAGAAAGTTAAAACAGTTAGGCAAGATTTCTCTTCCAATGGGCATCTTCTTCATTAATGAACCACTCATCTTCGGTCTTCCGTATGTACTCAACATTTCTTTACTCTTACCATTTCTGCTTATTCCTTTTGGATCAGGTGTACTGACAGTGGTGGCTATGTACATGCACTGGATTCCAAGATGTAACGGTGTCACTATTCCCTGGACCACTCCTCCCATTATCAGCGGTTTTATAGAAGGTGGATGGCAGCTGGCTTTATGGCAGATATTTCTTCTGGTGTTACAGACAATTGTCTGGTATCCGATATTCAGAAAGCTGGATAAGAAAGAAAGCGCTTAACTTTCTGCCAGAATATTGGCAGAAGTCCGTATTCAATCCATGTAAAGACCTTGTTAAGCTTTAAGTACAAAAGGTAAGGGGAATTACCGAAAGGAGAAATTCATGGAAAAATTCATGACCTGGATGGAAACCCACATGATGCCTGTTGCCGCAAAACTTGGCAATAACAAATATCTGAAAGCTATCAGCTCCGGATTTATTGCAGTTATGGCAGCTACCATTGTTGGTTCCATGTTTACATTGATTGGAAACCTTCCAATCACCGCCTGGACAAACTGGCTTGCTGAAACCGGTTTAAACCAGTTGTTTGCACTGCCTGGTCAGTGTACAACAGACCTGATTGCTATTTACGCTGTATTCTTTATTGCTTACAGCCTTGCACAATCCTTTGGGGTGGATGGTGCAGGTGCAGGATTATCCTGCCTTGTGTCCTTCTTCATTATCACAGGAAGAACTGCTTACTATGCAGCAGCTGCTACAGATGCCGCTACCGTTTCCGCTATGGCAACTACTTATCTGGGAGCTAAAGGATTGTTCTCTGCTATGATTATTGCACTTGTCGGTGCACGTCTCTATGTATCTGTAGTGAAAAAGGGTTGGGTTATCAAACTTCCTGACTCCGTTCCACCAAACGTAGCTAACTCCTTCTCTTCCTTGATTCCTGCAGGAATCGTTGTCATTCTGTTCATTGTTGTAAGATTCTTATGCACATTGACACCTTATGGTGATCTGCACACAATGATTTTTACTATCATTCAGTCCAACCTGATGCGTTTCATTGGTAATAACGTATGGTCATGGCTGTTCTTCAACTTAATGACAAACCTGTTATGGTTCTTTGGGTTACATGGTGGAAATATCGTAGGTTCCATTACAAACCCTATCTATACACCTCTTTCTCTGGAAAACCTCGCTGCTTTCCAGGCAGGTGAAAAGACAATGCCTTACATCATCACTGGTGCTTTCGGAAAGAGCTTCACATTCGGTGGTGTAGGTTCCATGTTTGGCTTAGCTATCCTGATGTGTTTCTTTGCCAAGTCCCAACAGTATAAGACACTTGGTAAATTATCTTTACCTACAACCTTCTTCTTCATCAATGAACCATTACTGTTTGGTATTCCTGTAGTATTGAACCCAATGTTCTTTATTCCATTGATGCTCGTTAGTCCAATCCTGGGTACTGTTACATATTTCGCCATGAAAGTAGGCATCTGCCCAATTCCTCATGGTGTACAGATTCCTTGGACTACTCCTCCTGTCATCAACGGCTTCCTGCAAGGCGGATTGGGTCTTGCAGTATGGGAGTTACTGATGGTCTTAGCAAGTATCGTTCTATGGTATCCATTCTTCAAGATGGGTGATGATATGGCTCTCAAAGAAGAATTAGGCACAACAAAAGCCGAATAAACAACTGTGTCCCCAAAGAGCTCTGCCTTACCCTTGCAGGGCTCTTTTTGATAAAATACATAATAAGAAAAGAGGAAAAAAATATGAAATTACTTATTCAGTCTGATGATTATGGTATTACTCCTGCCGTATCAGATGGCATCATTTACGGTATTACTCATGGTGTTGTAAAAAACACCGGCTTATTCTCCAACATGCCATGGGCAGCAGAATGTGTGGAAAAGATTCGTCCTTACCTGGATGACATTGCTTTAGGTATCGATCTTAATGCAAGTACAGGAAGTTCCTTACTTGGCTATGATAAGGTCCCAAATCTCTGTCATGAAGATGGAAGCTTTTTAACTTCCAGAGAAAACAGAGAAGCAGATAAAACAGCTCCAGATAACGACCATGTCAATTACGAGCAGGTATTTGCAGAATTTGATGCGCAGGTACAGAAATTCATTGAACTGGTCGGCAAAAAACCTGACTATATTCACGCACATGCCTATGGTACAGCAACGACTGAAAAAGCAAGAGTTGCCATTGCTGAAAAGTATGACAGACCTTATACAAAAGCAGTTGCAGAAAAAATCTGTGGTGGATATGGCAAGATGGGCTGGTACCAGATTGGCAGTCCTGAAAAACAGCTGACAGAAGATCTCAAAGACTTCATTATTACAGATCAGTCACATTTCCTTGAAAGAGACTATGGTCACCTGGTTACACATTGTGGCTATGCTGATGCAGTGTTATTTGAATTATCCAGTTTCAATCTTTGCAGAGTGAAAGACCTGGAAGCTTTAACAAGTGAAGAAGTAAAACAATGGGTAAAAGATAACAATGTCGAACTGATTACCTTTAAAGACCTCCCAAAAGAATTATGGAAGTAATCCAAAGGCTGCAGCCCTGCAGCCTTTTTTTACTTTCCAACAAAGACGTTTTCTAAAGGATCCTGAATATTGACTTAGATATCTAATTAACGGTACAGGTCAATATGAATCTGAGGAATACCATCCGTAAAAAAATTACAGCTTTTATTGACCGTAAAAAAATTACGGATATAATGATATTGAGGTGATACACATGCTAAAACATTTCAAAGTAAATAATTTTAAAAACTTTAAAGATGATTTAAATATGGATTTTTCAGATGTGAATGGATATAAGTTCTCGCAAGATTGCATTACAAATGATTTGATTGGAAAAATGATTATTTATGGGAAAAACGGCAGTGGCAAAACAAATCTCAGTAAGGCACTATGTGATTTAAAAGAAACCTTAACAATGTCGAATGATATTCATCCAAATCAATCTTTTATTTCAAATGCAAATTCAGATACTACGATCACAACATTTTCTTATACATTCCTGTTTAACAATAAAAACGATCAAGTTATATACGAGTATCAGAAATCAGATTTATTCAGTTTATCTACTGAAACACTGAAAGTGAATGACCACATTCTTTTTTCCTATGATTTTATTAAAAATGAATTCAAAGAAAAAGATGAAGATTATTTTCATAATTCAGATATATTTACAATATATCAAAATAACACAAATCCTTCTTTGCCATTTTTACGATGGATAGTAAATAATGGTTCTGCAGAAAAGGATTCAATCTTTAACAAAATTTATAATTACGCGATAAAAATAACTCAAATTTTTACACCTACTACTGCATCTATTCAGTTATCAAAAAACGAATTAGATGTACTGGATCAAAACGTCAATAATTTAGAAGATTTCTTAAATTACATGGGTATTCCATGTAAATTATCTATGGAAAAACTTCCAGATGGTAATTCAGAACTATATTTTGTATTCAGAAACAGAAAAGTCAGTTTTTTAGAAAATGCTTCGAGTGGCACATTATCTTTATTTAATTTTTATATTCGCTTTTTAATGCCACACAAAGAAAGTTCCATTCTTTATTTTGATGAATTTGATGCTTTCTTTCATTTTGAGTTATCCGAAAAAATAGTTCAATATATTAAAGATAAATACAAGAATTCCCTGGTCATTTTTACAACGCATAACACAAATTTAATGAGCAATAAAATTATGCGTCCAGATACATTATTCCTGCTTTCAACAAACGGAACGTTAACCCCTTTATGCAAAGCAACAGATCGCGAATTACGAGAAGGCCATAACCTTGGAAAACTATATATGAATGGTGAATTTGATGAAGACTAGAAATATATTGTTCATAGTGGAAGGCAAAAATGATGAGCCACGCTTTATTGAACAATTATTATCAAAATGCTATCCATCTTCAGTTTTTAAAATGTATTCCTATGAAGCTAATTTGCATATGCTCGCAAGTCGGCTTGAAAAAGACTATTCTGATTTTGAAGAAGATGAACTGGATATATTGTTGTTCATGAAATCTTACGAGACAAAACACAAAGATATATTCAATTTAAAGTACACAGATATCTATCTGATTTTTGATTTTGAGCCACAGCATCCCGACTTACATTATGAAACCATCCAAAAAATGATTCGATATTTCAATCAGTCTGATGAAAGAGGAAAACTGTTCATTAATTATCCAATGATGCAATCTTACAGACATTTAAAATCATTGCCTGACAAAAGCTTTCTGCAATCCAAACTGGACAGACGTAACTTTCATCACTACAAAGAAATTGTATCCAATGAAAGCTTTAATAATGCTATTGCATCCTACGACTATACAACATTCGTAAGTCTGGCATTCCATCACTTAACAAAATTGTTATTCATTCAAAACAAAAAATTATCCATACCGACAATAGAGGATTATGAGCAATTGAATTATGCAAAGATTTTTGATATTCAATATGAGAATCTGCAGAATGATTACATATGGATAGTCAATACATGCATTGTAATTCTAATCGATTACAAGCCTTTAGCTTTTTTCAATCAAATCTCAAAGCATGAAACAACATTCCGGCTACCATCTATCAAGCAGAGTTGATCCTCTGCTTTCTTTTATTCCTATAGTAAAGGCCATCTGGTTACAAAAAAAGCCGCACAACTCAATGTGCAGCATCTATCTCAAATCCTATTCGTAATACTTTGTCAGTCAATGACCTTGGAAGAGTTCTTCCCACTTCATCTTAGTACTGGTTATTTTCGTTATCCTGATCAGTAATATCCAGACTGTTATCCTGATCAGTTGTATCTACATCTTCCTCGTCGTCATCATCCAGTTCAATATCGGAAGTATCCACATGAACTTCATCAAACTTTCTTCTGTTTCTCAGATCCCATTTATTATCATCCAAAGACGCAAATCTTGTGTCCAGCATCAGTTCAGAATAAAACTGAGACTTCTTTTTTCTTTGTTTGTCTTCAGGAATTGCAATTGCTTCGCAAACTGCTTCCCACAGAGCTAAAAATGTTACTTCTTTTTTTCTTTTTGATAAAAATGTATAAGCTACATCTGTCATTGTTTGCTTTTCTGCCATAATTTCATAACTCCTTTTTAAGCCTGTAAAGTAAAACTCCATACCATACGCATATGTGTTACTGTCTCATTACCTTGAAATAACTTATATTCCACTGACCACTTTTCATTTGTCCTGCACATGTTTACCAGCCTGGCGTCCATCTTCATCATTCCATATGGTGAATCTACGCTGGCTTCCCCCGCTCCATGTTTTGGTAAGACTGTGTTACTGGAATATTGTTTTCCTTTACGTTTAAGGGTAATTTCACTGTCATCAAAAATAATTTCATGTTTATGCACACCATCGGCTTCAAAATACAATAATGTATTGTCTTTTAAAATTGCATTTGTTTCCACCAGAATGGAAGAGGTCTTCTCCAGAAGATCATACTGCTCTAAACGAACTCTTATTTTCATAACACCCTTGGTATTCTAATCGAACATGATAGAAAGTCAACACAAATAAATAAAGAATAGTATCTATATTCGCAGCTTTGTGAAACATTTATTTTTTTCTTTCAAAACAATGTCACAATTTCTGAAATAAAATTATAATGAAATCAAAGGAGTATACACTATGCATATCACAACATTCCAACATGATAGATTCGGCCTCTTTCTGCATTGGGGACTGTATGCCATCCCTGCACGTGGTGAATGGGTCAGAAGTAATGAGCAGATGGAAGAAAAAGACTATCTTCCATTACAGCAAGAATTTCACCCACAGGATTTCCATCCAGAGATATGGGCAAAACAGGCAAAGCAGGCAGGTATGAAGTATGCTGTATTAACAGCCAAACACCATGACGGATTTTGTCTATTTAACTCTGCTACAACAAACTGGAAAACCGACAGAGATTATATCCGTGAATTTCTTGAAGCTTTTCGTAAAGAAGGTTTGAAAGTGGGCCTCTACTATTCCTTATTAGACTGGCACCACCCAGACTATCCTCACTATCAGGACAAACATCATCCTATGAGAAACCATCCAGAATGTTCCAATGAAAACCGTAATTTCAACAGATACCTTGACTACATGTTTGCACAGGTAAAAGAACTTGTGACAAATTATGGAAAACTGGATATTCTCTGGTTTGACTTCTCTTATGACACTATGAAAAAAGACACATGGAGGGCAGATGAGCTGATAGATATGGTCCGTCATTACCAGCCGGAAGTCATTATCGATAACCGTCTGGAAGGAGATGGCATTTACCCTGGCACCATCATGGAAGAACACCCTTCCAAAACCGCAGGAGACTTCACTTCTCCAGAGCAGATGATTCCACCGTATGGCGTAGTCAACAGTGTCGGTAAACCAGTGCCATGGGAAGCATGTATCACCATGAATGAACACTGGGGATATTGTGCTCTGGACTCCAATTACAAATCCGCAAAACTGTTAATCAGAACACTGGTGGAATGTGTCAGCAAAAATGGCAATATGATTTTGAATGTTGGTCCTGATGCCACAGGTAAATTCCCTTTACAAAGTCAGAAAATATTACAGGAAATGGGTGAATGGATGAAATACAACAAAGAATCCATTTATGGCTGTGGAAAGTGTGATCTTGAAAAACCGGAATGGGGAAGATACACACAGAAAGGCAATGTCATTTATGCCCATGTCATGGATGAAAGCATCTTTGATATAGCTGTACATATTCCAAAAGACAGAATCAAAAAAGTAAGAAGACTGTCAGATCATTCCGAAATTCAGCTTCTTACTCCATGGAACGGGGAAAGTTATCCCGAATATACCTTTTTAAATATCGATACCTTACATCATCAATGTCCGGATCCTATAGATACCGTCATTGAAATCACTTTGAACTGACTGCAGGATAAAATATCTTTTTCTCATCTTTGGATGGTCCGTGAATCAGACTGAAAACGATATTGCTTGCATTAGATAATTCCCTGATGGAACCATCTTTCATCTTCACAAAGATAGAGCCTGTCTGTCCGCCATACGGTACATACGGGCTTTGTTTTACTTCATCCTTCATAAGATAGTACTCAGGATCCAGCCCCTGTTCCAGCAATGCCTGTTTCACACTTCTCAGGTTCTTTGTACTCATATCCGTATACTCAAACAGATCTCTGTCCAGTATTCTATGGGCAAGATCACGCAATACAGGATCCCTGTGGCGTGTGAGCACTTCAAAGCCATAGGTAATGGAATGTTCATCCAGTGCATAATACTGTTCCAGAGTCAGTTTCTTTTTGCCTATCAGCGGTTTTAACACATCTATGATCATAGGGTCTTCTTCATTGCCTATATCCTTTAATCTGTGAAAGAAAGTATGTAACACCGCTTCATGACTTCTTGCGACAAGATGATAATACACCTGCCAGTACATGTGATATCTTGCCATAATATAGTTTTCTACGGCATAGACACCACTTTGTTTCACTACCAGCTTACCATCTACCACACGTAAGGTACGCAAAATTCTTTCCATGTCAAATTCTCCGTACTTGGTACCGGTAAAATAGGCATCTCTTAAAAGATAGTCCATTCTGTCCGCATCCAGCTGGGAAGATATCAGCTGAGACAATAACGGATTCTCACTCTTGTGACGAATCACATCTGCTACATCTTTAGATAAACCCTTTCCTGCACTTTCAAGAATAGAACGTATTTCCGGATCTTTTTCTATGATTCTTACAGTGTAGAGTTCATGATTGGTTCTGGATATCTCTTCAAAGGCATGAGAATACGGACCATGTCCCAGATCATGTAACAGACCTGCAGCCATCACTGTGACCTTTTCTCTTTCTGTCAAGGCATCGCTGATATCCTGTACTTCAGAAACCATCCTTCTGACAATTTCATAAACACCCAGAGAATGTGAAAAACGTGTATGTTCCGCACAATGATATACCATGCACGCTCCACCCAACTGACGAATTCTGCGTAATCTTTGAAACCAGTGAGACCCTATCAGCTTCCATATCACTGCATATTCCACATGAATATACCCATGTACAGGATCTCTTAACACTTTGGGCTCATTTGTCTTTTCAAACATGCTTTTCTTCCAGCAGCACCACTGCCTGTGCCAGAACCCCCTCTTGTCTTCCTACAAACCCAAGGCCTTCTCCACGTGTTGCCTTGATGGACACGTTATCTATGGAAGTATGCAGTGCCTTTGCCACATTTTCTCTCATCTGCTGAATATGCGGTGCCATCTTTGGCTTTTCAATCAGCACCAGAGAATCTACATTCCCTATGCAGTATCCTTTTTCTTCCATCATTTTTGTCACTTCCTCAAGGATGATTAAAGAAGAAACGCCTTCCCATGCAGGATCTGTATCCGGAAAATGATGTCCAAGGTCTCCTAAAGCCAGAGCTCCAAGAATGGCCTCACTTATAGCATGTAATAATGCATCAGCATCACTATGCCCCAGCAAGCCTTTTGTATGTGGTATTTCCACTCCGCCAAGAATCAGTTTCCTGCCTTCTACCAGTTTATGAATATCACTGCTTTGTCCTATTCTCATATATACGTACACTCCGTTTCTTATTACTATTTTAACGAAATCTACGTATAATGGAATCATGTTTATACCCGATTACGTATCAGAAATATTACATATTCTCAATGCACATCACTATGAAGCCTATGTGGTAGGAGGAGCCATCAGAAACCACCTCCTCCATTTACCTGCTCATGATTATGATGTCACTACCAATGCTTTGCCTGTGCAATTAAAAGAAGTCTTTCAGAACTATGCCACCATTGATACAGGTATCCAGCATGGCACAGTTACTGTACTGATCAACCACCACCCTGTAGAAATTACCACTTACAGAAAAGACAGTGCCTATACAGATCACAGACACCCTTCTTCTGTTACTTTTACCTCAAAGTTACAGGAAGACTGTAAAAGAAGAGATTTCACAATCAATGCCATGTGTTATCACCCTTCCTGTGGTATTCTGGATTTCTTTTCAGGACAGCAGGATCTTAACAACCATATATTGCGTTGTATAGGAAATCCTGAAGAACGTTTTGAAGAAGATGCTTTAAGAATCTTAAGAGCTTTACGCTTTGCGGCAAGATTAAACTTCACCATTGAAGAAAACACTTCCAGAACACTGATTCAAAAAAAAGAGACCCTTTCCTATGTATCCATTGAAAGAATCACTTCTGAATGGATGGGAATACTGGAAAGCGGGTATCCTTGTACTATCCTTAAAAAGTACAGATCTGTCATTGAAGTATTCCTTCCGGAAATCAAAGAGTATACAGAATCTGCTTATTCTTCTGCTCTGGACACACTGGAAAAAGAAACCTCAGGATCTGCTTGTGCAAGAATGGCCTTGTTTTTAAGACCATTACAGGATATTTCCAAAGCAAGACAGATTTTACAGAGAATGAAATGTTCTAACGCCTATATGTCCTCTGTCCTTAACCTGTTACAGACAGAAGACATGCCTGTTTCCAATAGAATAAACATGCGGTATATTTTAGCAGCTCTAACTGTAGATTTTGATATGTATCTACATTACTGTTCAACTTTCCAGGCAACAGACGATGCACAGAAACTATATACTGAAGTTACTTCAGACACGTATGCCTATACATTATCTCAGCTGAAAATCACAGGAAAAGACCTGCTAGCTCTTGGTTATAAAGGAAAAGAGATTGGCGAAACCTTACACACTCTTCTTGAGATGGTCATGCAGGAAAAGATACATAATACAAAAGAAGAATTGCTGCAGGCATTACAAAGTACGATCTGACTGCACCCACAGGCATGGGGAGTGTCAAATTCCACAAATTTTCATTACAACCGGAATTGTAATAACTGACAGCAAAGTTGAAAGGCATACTGTTTGTGCTGCTTTTTCTACTGGCTGTCCATATTGTTCTGCAAACATTACAGCACCATTTGCAACTGGCATTGATAAAATAATTAATGCAATTCCTTTTGTTAGACTATCCTGTATAAGACAGTTCAAAACTGGATAGAAAAAAAGAGGCAAAACAATGTCAATCAAAAATACAAAAGCATATATTTTCTTTGAAAAAAAGATTTCCTTAACAGGGTACTGTACTATGACTGAACCAATAATCATCATTGCCAGTGGAGTCGTCATATTTCCAAGCATTTTCAACGGATTCAAAATTATTTCCGGAATCGAAAAACTTGTCAGGTAAAAAGCGATAGCCACCAGCGATGAAATGATTCCTGGAGAACACAAGAACTTCCAATTCATTTTTATTCTATGATCACATTCATCCATCATGCACATTTTTCCAATACTGAACAGAGAAACATTAAATGCCATATTGATGATTGCCGTATACAGAATCGATTCATCACCATACAGTGCCTTCATTAAAGGAAAACCCATAAATCCAACATTTGGATACATCATCATAAACAGCCACAATCCAGTATTCTTTTTTATTCTCGCAAGCTTTAAGAAAAGATATGAAGCAACAGGAAGCAAGATGACAAGAATCGCAGTTGCTGTCAGAATATTTTTTATTGGAAGACCTTTTCTCTGTGCACCCAGAACTGATGTTAGTATCATACATGGCATCGTTACGTTCAAAACAAATCCATTCAAATCTTTTACTGTACTTTTATTTAATACCTTCAGTTTGAACAGCAGACATCCGATCATCATTAATAAAAATAACTGCATCATCTGATTTATTACAATCATATATTCAATATTCCTTTCTCATATAGAAAAATGGACATCTGTCCACTTTTCTATATTATTCTGCTGTTGATTCTTTTTCAAGAACCTGCTGGTCGCAAACCTTGAAAAATGGATAAGGATTCCACATTATTATAGTTGTCTATTAAACCTTGTCTCGCTCTGATTTGTGAAACAGAGAATGTGTAATGACTTTTGTTCGCCCGTGACCGTTTTTAGAAGCAGAACAGGAAGCATTATCAATACTGCGCATATCATCTGTAAAGATGCTGAATTGTGAAACGTGTTTATGTACAGCAAGGTAAGCAGCAAAGCCCCCTTTTCCATGCTTTTGAACAATATGTCCTTCCTGTGCCAGATGATTCAATGCTTTACTGGCTGTCATTCTGGAGCAGTAACTCTGGCTGCATAATTCAATTTCTGTTGGAATTTTATTTTTGGGTTGTAATGTTCCATAATGTTTTAAATGTATACAAGAAAAAAAGATAAGAGCGAAATCATATATAACTTCAATTCTTATCTTTTTGATTTTACTGTCATTAGAATCTTGCAGAGCATTCATTATAGTTCTGCAGACATTTTTTTGAGGGTGTACTTATGAAAGTATATTTATTTTGCTCAGTCTAATTTCTTGGCTGGTCCTCTAAGATCTTCTTCACTGAGAAGGCTTGCAGCATCTTCATCTGCGATAACTGTAAAGTTAGGATGCAGACGGAGGATTGTTGCTGGAAGTTCTTCACTGATTGGTTCTTTCAGGAATTTCTTGAAGATTTCTGCCTTATGCTTTCCATTTACGATCAGCACTAAATGCTTTACCTTCATTAAAGAGGCAGGTCCCATTGTAAGAGAATATGGGTGATTTGAATTGCTCTTGTAGTTAGGGTTAGCTTCAAGTGTGACATGTCTTGCACGTGCATATGTGAGTGCATCCATTGGTGTACATCTTGGGCAGTTGGAGCAGAAATGTCCATCCCATCCAAGTCCAATGAGCATGACATCAATTCCACCGGCCTTGGCAATCTCTTCATCAAATGTTTCATAGTTTTCCATGCTTGGGCAATGGATCTTTTCATCAGGGATATTTGCCTCCTTGAAGAACAGTTCCTGCATTTCAGACCAGTTAGGTCCAGGCTGTCCTGCCAGTTCTCCTACTTCTGGAGCTTCATCAAAGAGGTAGTAGTCAACATCCTTGAACTGTGGCTTGTCCTTTACATATGGAACCATCATTTTATACATTTCTCTTGGGGATGTTCCGGATGTAAGTGAAATGTTGACTTTTTTGTCCTGCATCATTGCACCAAGAATAATCTGCATGGCACTTTCGCTCATTGCCTGTTCGTTTTTTTCAATAATCAGTTTCATTTTCTTGACTCCTGTAATTATCTAAGTTTTAATTTTTTTCGCTCTTTTTAAAATTCTTTGAAGAAATTACATTCTTCATCATTGCAAATTCCAGCTTCAGGTAAGTTAATATTGCAGTGAAATACATGTGCCAATGGATTATTTTGATTACCAAATACGCGATACATGAATGGTACAACATTCTTTTTCAATACTGGTATTAAACTATCAGGCATATCTTTCGCAAAGTCTCCAGGACATGTCATAACATAAGTTGGTGGAAAATTTGGTGTTATGAAATGCACACTGCTGATTTGATAGTATTCTTCTTCCGTACCATGTTCAGGAAGGTAATCATACATAAGTTTTTCTGTATCACCAAGGCTTCCTTTTTGCATATCATAAATACCGCAGTTCAATGCAATTGCTTTAAATATAAAATTCTTTGGTAATGAATAAGGTACTTCATAATTAGGATTGGTTAATGCACATGCAAATAATGAAAGCATATGGGCTCCTGCACTATCTCCAACACCATAGATATGATCAATATCAAAATCATATTCATCGCAATGATCAATGATCCATTGTGCTACTGAGGATGTATCTTCGAAAGATGATGGATATTTATATTCAGGAGCTAGACGATATGAATAGTTAATTACCGCAAAGCCACGTTGAGCAAGGTTCATGCAGTACCATTGATATACATCTTTATCACCGTATACCCATCCGCCACCATGAACACTCATAATGACAGGAAGTTTGCCGTTAATATCCTTTGGACGATATGCATCTAATAGATTCCATTTTTCATCATGATTTGCATATCTTATATCTGTGTAACGAACTACATCTTGTGGGATTTGATTGTTTTTATCTCTTTCAAAATCTCCCATAGAAAAGGTTTTTCTAATAATTTCTGCGTATTCACTCATAATTTATCCTCGATTTACAATATACATTATTACATAAAAAATCGCTCTTTTTAAAGATTTGGTTGATATTTACAAAAATACATTAAATAATTCAGTCTGATATTCCAACTCTTCAGATCTTCTTACAATAAAGCCACTAATATTTTTTATTCAATTCTTCTAAATGATGTAGACATTCTGATTTACCTATATTTTTATAAGCTCTTAAACTCATTACAAGAATTTCTCCACCATATACTCTTGCTAATATAACTATGTACATGAGTGATCACATAAAAATGTATAATCTGTAAGTTTAATGAATATCATTACGGAGGTAATGACATGATTACAGATACGGAGACAGTCATATCTGATTTAAATATAAATTCTCTATTGGATTTGCCAATCTTACGATCAGTACTGAATTTCAGCAGTTTCTGAACTTCTAATTTCCATTTTAAAATCTTGGTTTTTGAAGTGAAATTTAACTTTTCACTTCAGCGGCAATAAAAAAGCACCGGAAAAACTGCAAATTCATCCCGCCACCTATAGAGGATGGGGGTATTCTTGACTCCAGTGCAAGATAAAGCCGGCACAAATTTCTACCAACTTTATTCAATATAAAAAAATGCTGCATTACTGTTTCGAAAAACAGGCATGTCAGCATCATCTTTAAAATTACGTCCTTGATATTGTACCGTATTGATCCAGTTTTGAATCTTATCTTCGTATTGTCTTTTCATCTGAATTGCTCCTTTTCATTATACTACAGCACTTTGCCCCGTTTTTCACGATATTCAGATGCTATTTTGCCCCGTTTTCCTTTAAAAATAGGTATTGTTTTGCCCCGTTTTTCTTAAAACTGTTTTTTTTTACCTGTGAAAGGTGAACTACAAAACCTTGTCCATTTTTAACATCACTCTTTCCTTTACTCTATATAAAAACAGCTACCTCCTTAATGAAAAGAGATATCTGTGTTTATATTGGTAAGTAAATATTCTTATCATCAACTTCTACATTAAATAGAGATCAGCAATGTCCTGAAACCCCATCTCAAAAACAAATCTTTTCTTATGATTGAATAGCGCCTATTGAAAATCTCTTCAAAAGAATTCTTATTGTTTTCATAATCTTCCCTGCCTTTTCTTCGCTATATACCTTTCACCCTTTCATTTCAAGAATTAATAAAAACAGGTGTTGTTCCTTGTGGGCAAGATGGGATGCTGCGCAATTCTTTAATTGCCTGAATCAGTGGAATATCCAGATATTGTTATACATCTGCGCAGATGTATAACAATACACAACATTTTCTTCATGCATTACAATGTGCAATCACACTATTCATATTTCAGTGTATTAACAGTTTCCACATATCCCCTGTAAAAAAACCTTGTGTTTTTGAAACAAACACATCAGTTTCCGTATATATGACACCTACTTTCATCCCAATGTATTGTGTTTTCTCAAAAATACCCTTACAATTTAAGTAGAACATATATAGCCTGATATACTTATCCGGCAAAAGGAGAACACAATTATGGGATTAATTCTATCTACTCTTTCTGCAGTAGGATCTGAAATGAGAGATCAGTGGAAGGAACTCTTCTACGCAGATGCTTTACCATCTAATGTCATTGCCATCAAGGCAAGTAAAAAGACTCATGGTGCTTCTTCCAATCACGGTAACGATAATGTGATTACAAGTGGTTCTACAGTCATTGTTGCGGATGGTCAATGTGCTATCATCGTTGAAAACGGACAGGTTGTGGATATCTGTGCAGAGCCTGGCACGTACACGTATGACAACAGTGTTGCCCCAAGTATTCTGACAGGCAGTCTGGGAGATTCCATCAAAGCTGTATTCGCAGATATCGGCAAACGTTTCCAGTATGGCGGACAGCAGGCCGGTGATCAAAGACTGTACTACTTCAACACAAAAGAAATGATCGGTAATAAGTTCGGTACAGCCAATCCGGTACCTTTCCGTATCGTGGATGAAAGAGCCGGCATCGATATTGACGCAGGATTACGTTGCTTCGGCACCTATTCCTTCAGAATGAAAGATCCAATTACTTTCTACACAAACAATTCCGGCAACTTCGCTGATATGTATACCACAGAAGATTTGCAGGATCAGATGCGTTCAGAGCTGTTAAATGCGTTACAGCCAGCCTTTGCTAAAATCAGTGAAATCGGTGTGCGTTATTCTCAGTTACCTGCACATACCACTGAATTATGTGAAGTTCTCAAGAAAGAATTAACTGACGCATGGACAAACAGAAGAGGTATCGAAATCGTTTCTATCTCCATTTCCAGTGTCAGCCTGAATGAAGAAGACGAAAAGACTATCAAGGAACTGCAGAGAAATGCTGCATTTGCTAATGAAAGAACAGCTGCTGCCAACCTTGCCGGTGCTCAGATGGACGCAATGAAAGCTGCTGCCAATAACCAGGGTGGTGCCGCCGTAGGCTTCATGGGCATGAATATGGCAAACGCTACAGGCGGGGCCAACGTACAGGGCTTATACGCACAGGCAAGTGCCAATGAAGCTGCTCAGCCTAAGGCCCCTGCTCAGCCACAAGCTGCAGGCAATGAATGGTTCTGTCCAAGCTGCGGCACAAAGAACACCGGTAATTTCTGTACAAATTGCGGTGGTCAAAAACCTGCCGGCGGTAAATGGATCTGCCCAAAGTGCAATGCTGAAAATGAAGGTAAGTTCTGCACTAACTGCGGAACATCCAAGCCTCAATAAGTAGCACAAAGGGATCCTCAGGGGTCCCTTCTTTACAAAGGAGTATACTATGCCAACACAAGTAACCAATTACAAATGTCCTGCCTGTGGCGGTCCTTTACAATTCGACTCTAAAGAACAGAAACTGAAATGTGAATACTGTGCCTCTTTCTACACTCCGGAAGATATAGAAAAACTATACGAAGGGAAAAACGAAGACGCTGTCAGTGTTTCAGAAAAAGATGACGGTTCTTTAACAGAAGAAAAGGCCTCTTATGCAGGCATCAACTTCAACTCTGAAGAAGCTTCCCATTTAAAAGCCTATGGATGTCCTAGCTGTGGTGCTCAGCTGATCTGTGATGAAAACACAGCTGCTACAAGATGTCCGTATTGTGACAACCCGACTGTTGTCCCTGCACAGTTTTCAGGCAGTTTAAAGCCTGACTACATCATTCCTTTCAAGCAATCCAAGGAAGAAGCAATTAAAGCACTGAAAGCATTCTATAATGGCAAACCATTCCTTCCTAAGGCATTTAAGGAACACAATCACGTAGAAGACATCAAAGGTGTGTATGTACCGTTCTTCTTATATGATGGTACAGCAGATGTGGATGCTGTATATGATGCTACAAGAGTGAATGTCTACAGACAGGGTGATGATGAAATCACCGAAACACAACATTACAACCTGATCAGAAGAGGTAAAGTATCTTATGATAAGGTACCTGCCGATGCGTCCAGTAAGATGAAAGATGAATTTATGGATGCTGTTGAGCCATTCAACTATGCAGACCTTGTACCATTCCAGATGTCTTTTTTACCTGGATATCTTGCGGATAAATATGATGTGACTGCAGAAGAAAACCAGGACAGAGCAGATACGAGAATGAAAAACAGTACTGTTTCCGAAATTCGTGCTACAACTGTTGGATATTCTTCCAGTTTTCCAAGAAAAGAAATTGTGCAGATTCGTCCGGAGAAATGCCATTATGCCTTCTTCCCGGTATGGATGCTGGCGACAAGATGGAATGGCCAGGTATATCAGTTTGCCATGAATGGTCAGACTGGAAAAATGATTGGTGATGATCTTCCTTTAGACAAAAAGAAAGCTGTTCTTACTTTCCTTGCGCTGACAGTACTATTTGCCTTGATTATTACTCTGATTCTTTTTATGAGAGGTGACTGATATGAAAAAACTACTACATATTGTATGCAGTCTTCTTGCATGTCTTTCCATATTCTTACTCCCTGTCAAAGCAGATAACACCGACTATGTCAAAGACACCTATGGTCTTTTAACAGAACAGGAACAGGCAGAGCTGGAAAATACAATCCAGGGTATTGTCGACACCTATGGAGTAGGTCTCTACATTCGCTTACTTCCAGACATGGAAGGCTATTCCAACATTGAAAACTATGCCGAGAAAGTCTATAAAGAAGAAGATCTTGGTATAGGTGAAGAAAAAGCCGGCCTGATGTTAATCATGGAATTCTATGACAGAAGCTATGATTTGTGTGCCTATGGGGATACTGCACATATTGCATTTACAGATTATGGTAAATCCGTTATTGAAGATGCCATGCTGGGCCATTTCAAAAACAGTGACTGGATGGATGGATTTAATGCTTTTATAACAGAAGCAGAATATGAACTTGAACAAAGTGCCAACGGAACACCGGTGGATATAGAAGTCGCCTCCTCTGAAACAAGTACTCTGACGTATGTACTCATGTACTCTCTGGCACCAATTCTGGCATTGATTATCACTGTTATCATTGCCAACAAAAACAAAACAAAAGGCATTGCGACTGAAGCAAGTGCCTACATCACTAACGGAGGTTTAAACCTGTCTACTTCCCTGGATTTGTATTCTCATACAACCCGTACAGTAAGACATATACCACCACCATCAAACAATGACAGTTCTTCTGGAGGAACTTCTGTCAATAGCAGTGGTTTCTCTCATTCTTCAGGTCACTTCTAAGACGCAAAACAGGCACAAAAATTGAAGTGAACCCCTAAAGTTGGACAAACTTAAGAGGTTCACTTCAAAATGTGCCTGTTTTTTATTCTTCATTGTATTTGCGTACAGAGACAGCTACACCATCTCCCACATCACTGTGGAAAACCGTATCGAATCGTTCATCCTGCAGAAGAAAATCTCTGAACTTATGAATCTTGTGTACCATCTGTCTGGTACTTCTGTTATTCGTGGTTTTTGTATTATCCACCATGCCGTGAAAGTTCAGATTATCAAAGATAAAAACTGTTCCCTTACGGCTGTTTTTATAGAAGTGCTCCAGATATCTTCTGTATTGTGATTTTGCCGCATCCACAAAGATCAGATCATAGATTTTATTTGTCTCAAACTGTGCCCCGTCTGTCAGATGTACATGAATTCTGTCCTGTAAACCAGCTTTATGAATATTGTCTACAGCCTGTGTATACATATTTTCGTTCACTTCGAGTGTATCAATCTCATTGTCCCATCTGACCTGAGCCATGCGCATGGAAGAATAGCCTACGGCAGTACCTATTTCCAGAATATCTTTAATATCTGTATGCGTAGTAATGTAGTCTATTAAAAACTCCATGCCATCATCCATCATAATCGGCACATTTTCCAATCTTGCCTTATCGTGTACTTGCTTTTCCAGATTTTCCATACCTGCATTATAGATAATCTGTCTCACTTACTCAAGATAAAAAGCCTGTCCGATTAAGACAGGCTTGAAACTTACTTATTTGCCTGATATGGAGAATCACTGTCCACATCAATGTGCTTTGTGCCATCCGCATGTTCAAAAGCACTTAATTCAGGATGTTCTCTCTTTTCAAGAGTATAGTTTTCATAAGGAGGTTTCTTGTGTACTTCTGCATTCCACTCTTTATCAGCAACCTCTTTCCAGTTTTCAGCATATGGTTTGCACTTGGCACACAGATGTTCTACTTCCTCAGGAGATTCCTGATTTGTCTGATGTGCTCCTGTAGCATGAACCATTTCTAATAACAGATCCGGATTTTCAAGCATTGGACATGGTCTGAGATGATTACGGTTGAATGGCTGACCTTCATGGTAAGCCATAAACAAAGGACTCTGTAACATCTCCAGAATAGAATGTGTCTTAATGTTTGTATTGGAGAAATGAATAAATACACATGGTTCTGCATCACCATTAGAGTTGATATGGAAGTAGTTTCTGCCACCTGCAATACATCCTCCTACATACTCACCATCATTCTGGAAGTCCATAGGGAAGAACGGAATTGTACTGCTTTCAGAACGAACTTCTCTGATTCTCTTAATCATATATACTCTCTGTTCAGGGGTAGGCATTAATTCTGGAACTGCATTATTACCTACAGGCATGAAATGGAAATAGAAACCAAAGTGTGCACCTTTTTCTGTAATCAGATTAAAGAAATCATCGGATGTAACAGCTTCAATGTTGTCTTTTGTATAACAGATACTTGTGCCAAAGACGATACCATATTTCTTTAACAGATCCATAGCTTTCATAACGTGTGCATAATGCCCTTTACCACGTCTTGCGTCATTGGTGTCTGGTGTACCTTCAATAGATAACATGAATGTCAGGTTACCTAACTTCTGTACTCTTTTACATAAGTCTTCATCAATTAATGTGGAGTTAGTATATGCTGCAAAGAAACAGTCATCATGTTTAGCACATAACTTTAATACATCTTCCTTACGTACCATTGGTTCTCCACCTGTTAACATATACAGATGTGCACCTAATGCTTTACCTTCTGTAACGATCTTATCCATTTCTTCATACGTTAAAGAACTCTTATGCCCATATGTACCGCTCCAGCAACCGATACAGTGCATATTACAGGCACTGGTTGGATCGAATAAAATCAGCCAGGGGATGTTACAGTTATATTTCTGTCTGTTTTCTCTGATAGTCTTGGTACCTCTGAAGAAAGCTTCATATCCCAGGTTCAGTAACATCTTTTTAGCGTATCCAGGATCTGTATCATCAATAATACTGTTGATGACTTTCATCCATCTGTTATCTGGATTACTGACATATTTTCTTACAGCGTCCAGCTTTTCTTTTGCATCACCGTCGTTGTAGAACTTTTCTGCCATATCAACAATCTTCAGATAGATCTCAGATCTTTCTTCATAGTCATTTGCTTTATTTAATTTTTTTAATAATTGATCAATGATAACGGAAGCAGCCTGTCTTTCAGCCGCATGTGCCATATTCTCAGTAATACTCATACTTCTCTCTCCTTCTTGATTTACACAGACATTGTAGGTTCATCGCAAGAGAAAGATAATTGACAAATCTTAAAGTTTGTCTGGAATTATACAGATTTGCAAATGTGTCAAAATCGGTGCTTCCTTTTTGGGTGCTTGTGAATTATGCTTCTGGGCATGTAAATTAGATTACTTCAAAAAAGAAGGCTATATTAGCAAAAAAAGATACAGTCACCTGTATCTAGTTCTGAAGAAACGCCTTTACATAAGTAAGCATTTCTTCAAATGTGCCATGAGGAATATCCGTAAGATCCACATGTTGTGTATCTACCAGTGTATCCGTCACAATATATACCTGCATCCCTGTTTTTAAGGCAGCTATATCTTCAGAAGTATCATTTCCTACCATCAGACATTGTGAAGGATTCAGATGGCAGTGTTCAATAATATCTTTGTAGTATTCCGGATTCGGTTTACAATGCGAACTGTTTTCATACGTTGTGATGTATTCAAAATTCTCTTTCTGTAATCCGGCCCACTGCACTCTGGAATATGTAGCCTGATGAGGAAAGATAGGGTTTGTCGCAAGAATTGGCTTTTCCTTGCCTTCAAACAAAGCCATCAGCTGTGAGGTTAAAGGCTGATACCCGCAGGAACTTTTCACCTGCTGAAATTCCTTTTCATAATACGTATCAAAATAAGGAATATCTTTCCTCACCTTACTGCCAAACACCTTTTCAAAATCACACCAGAAAGCTTCTTCATTGGTGGTGCTGCCATCATTCATCACCATGGATTTTGTACCGGACCAGATAGCCTGTATGAGTGCCTTTGGCTCATATCCCAAAGGAGCTACTGTTGCGGATAATGTGCCAAAATACGCTTTTGTAAACTCTTCCTGATTCATTGGCAGTAATGTACCGTCAAGATCAAATAACACTCTTTTACTCATAAACTGTTTAAAGCAGAAGTATGCAGGATATCTCTTACTTTCTGCATTCCTTTCTTTTCACTGTATACATACACTGCAGGTAATTCTCTGGAAAGGAATAAAGCACTGCCTTCTGTAACAGAATAAGCACCACATCTTTCAAACAGTAAAATATCTTCTTCCTGTAATACAGGCAATTCCACTTCTCTGACTAACACATCTGCCACAGTACATAAGCTTCCACATACACAGTATGATTTCTTTGTGTCTTGAGGTACTGCCTGTAACACATGTATTTCAGGCACTTTCATAGCCATGGTCTGCCCATAATATTTCAGCTGGTGCATACCACCATCGACAATCACATACTCGGTGTCAGAGTTATTTTTTATATCTTTGACTCTTGTACTGTAAGTACCGCAGCCAGAAGACAGAAATCTGCCCATTTCTATACCTAACGGATACTTTTCTTTCAGTTTTGCAAGATATGGTACAGCCATAAAAAGATTCTCTCTTTCCTTTTCTTCATATGGTGCTTCAAAGTACTCTGCACCAATACCAGGTCCCATTTCCAGCAGTTCCGCTTCAAAGTGATACTTTTCCTTCAGTAAGGTCATAAAAGCATCCAGTCTTTCTATATCCTTAGCCAGCTGTCTTTCTTTTTTCTGTGTACCGGAATAGTAATGAATACCTGCGATATGCAAATGAGGGTATTGCTGTATATTTTCAAATATGGAAAAGATATCTTCCTGACTCATGCCAAATTGATTACCACTTGTCAAACGTAATAAGACTCTTGCCGTTGTCTGTAACTTTGCACAGACTTCTTCTTCCACACGTACATGTTTCAGGCTTTCTGCAGTGACATAGTCCACACCATATTCTATGGCTTCATACACATCTTTTACTTCCTTATTCACACCGCTGTAAATGATTCTTTTCGGATCTACGGCATATTTTTTACAGATAGTCAGTTCCCCTGGAGAACATACCTCCACATGGCGAATACCTTCAGGAAGTGCAGAAAGCAGAAACGGATTGGCTTTAATAGAGAAAGTAAGAGGAATATCTTTCAATACACTCTTTGTAAACTCTATTTTTTCTTCAAACACGTCCATATCAAAGAAGTAAGCAGGACTGCTTACTTCTTTCATCGGAATGGTTTTTAAATATTCCAGAACTGTCATGGGTTATTCTGCTCCAAGACCCTTGAGCATTTCCACCATAGCATCTACGGAATTAAAGTTTTCAGGCACAAGATCCTTTGGTCTGATAGTCACATCAAATTCATCGGATAATTCTGCAACGATAGACAGGATATCAAAAGATTCCAGTACACCATTGGTAATTAACTGTGTTTCTGTTTCAAAGTCCACATCAGGACGAATATCGCTTAAAATTTCTACTACTTTTTCTTTCATCTTACATGTTCTCCTTTAATGTAGTTGTGTCGAGCTTACCATTGGCAAGTCTTGGTAACTTTTCTAATTGTAATACTTTACGAGGAACCATGAAACCCGGTAAGACGGATCTTAATCCAAGAATCAGCTGTCTTCTTTCACAAGTACCTTCATAGAAAAGATATAACACTTCCTTTTCTTTATTATACATGGCAACACATTCCTGTACACCATCTACTCTTCTTGCGGCCACTTCAATTTCATCCAGTTCCACACGATGACCCATGTGTTTAATCTGTCTGTCCATACGACCATGGAACATCAGTAAACCATCTTCATTCCATTGCCCATAGTCACCAGTTCTGTACATTCTCTGAGGATAGCCTTTGCAGTTAGGATTCAGCACAAAGCTCTTACTGGTTCTTTCAGGGTCATTGTAATAGCCTAAGGCAAGGATTGGACCTGAGACACAGATTTCACCTGTTTCTCCTTTTTCTGCATAAGAAAGATCTTCTTTCACAAGGAAAACATGATAGTTTTCATAAGGTACACCGATAGGAAGCACTTCATCCTCCTCAACCACATGATCCACAACATAATACGTGCAGGAAGCTGTGGCTTCAGTTGGTCCATACTGGTTGACAAAGACAGCTTCTGGTAAATGTGTCTGCCATACCCTTAAACATCTGGAAGGCATAATGGACCCTGAAAAGCAGATTTTCTTTAATGTCTTTAAGGCATTGTCTTCAAAAGCTCCAAGAGATGTCAGAATAGTGAAAGCACTGACTGACCAGCCAACAGAGGTAATCCCCTGTGTATTCATAACGTCAAACAATCTGTCTGGTTCCATGAAGTATTCTTTCTTCAGGATAAAGGAACTGCACCCTGTTAATAACGGAATATAGATATCTCTGATAGCCGCAATATAATCTAACGGAGACTGATTTCCTAATATATCCTCTTTATCAATCTTCATGACTTTGACATAGCTTTCAATATATGTCATTAAAGCAAGATGATCGGTAATCACTCCCTTAGGTTTACCACTGGAACCACTTGTAAAGATGACATACAGAGGATCTGTTTTGGAAAGATTTCTTCTTGTACATGCCAGATACTCCGTATCTGTTTCATGTGCAAGACATTCTTCCAGACTGTAGACTTCACAATGAGCAAGAGACTTTGCAAGTTCCATGTAGGAGTCATCCGCAAGAATACAGGCAGGATCAAGATCCTGTAAAATAACTTCAATTCTTTCTTTTGGAAGACTGCCATCAATCGGCGCATAGGCATGACCACTGTACACGATTCCAAGATATCCGACAATGGTATGCACATGTCGTCCACTGAGAATGGCTACAGGCTGTGTACCCTGTACTTCTTTTAAAGAAGAACCGATGCGCTGTGCCTGTTCTTTTACCTGTTGAAACGTGATAGATTCCTTTTCATCGGAATAGACTACTTTGTCACTGTCCCACTGTTCCAGCCAGTCCAATACTGTATTACAATTCATATTACTTATCCTTTCCCTGCAGGTTATTTAACACTTCCTGATAATCGGTATAAAAGAACTTGTCCGGATCATCTGACTGCAGAATTTCTGAAAGTACACGGGTATGTTTCTGAGAGAACTCTCCCATCATATGCCCGTCTTCATCCACAAAATCACTGTTCTTTTGACCAAGATATTCTTTCTTAACGTAATTCATATCATAGAATGGTACGTCATGTTCATGACATAGTTCTGTGAAGTATGCATGTACCTCATCCATAGTATCACTTTGCAATCTTACAGGTGGTAATGCGGATTGTACACAGATTAATTGTATACCATTCTTCTTACAATACTTTACCATCATGGAAAAATACTTCAAACATTCTTCGTTCACACTGTCAGCTGTAAAGGTATATGGTGATGTTTTTGCCTTACTTCTGCTTTTACCATACCGGTATCCTCTGCCTATATATTCATAGTTTTTAGATACCCCTACAGTTTCATTGACAAGATCTATGGCAGAAGAATCTTTTTCTCTGTATTCTCTGGAAAGTTTTGTCTGTAACACTTTAGCAATATCTGGTGTCTTTAACGCCGTTAAGCTGTAATCAAATAACACATCGTTATAGTTATCCTCTAAAGACACATGCATGAAATAATCAAGTCTTCTTTCACCTGTCAAATTCCAGAAAAGATTGGTATCTCTTCCGGCATTTCTTCTGTGATTGATATCCCAGTAAGTAGGATCTATATCAAAGATGACTGTTTTATAGCTATGATGCTGATTGGCTTCAAGTAAAAGATAATATTGCTGTAAAACAGGCATCACACGTCTTGCAAGATCAAAGGCATTACACTGCATTTCATCAGACAATGCATATGGATCAATACTTGTTTCAGCATGAGACTGCCCTAAAATCAACGTATCATAGTCTCCACTTGCTGCTTCAGAGACAAGGATTCTCACACTGGAAGGCTGTGTAAACAATGTGGAGAACACAATCCCAACAATAATATTCACAACTACAAACAAAGTTCCTTTTTTAAAAGTTTGCATATAAGAAACCTCCTGCTGAAGCTACTCTTCCAAAACAGGCAATACACTGTATCATCACTGTCCAGACGATCACCTGTACAATAAATGGTTTTGTATTCAGCGTATCTCTTAAAGAAACACCCTTTTCATGCTGGATATCCACATACAGTAATACTAGGGTTGCACATAGAACTAAAGTCGCATCCAGTGCAGGTAATAAAGAATTACTCACCCCACTGAAAACAAACAGATTCTTAAACAGAATACCTGCATCATGTGCAGTATAGGTAGTATCAAAGATCCAGCCTATCGTTACAATCAAAAACGTACGTACTAAGCAAAACACGGAATACCATCTTTCCTTACCGGTAATATGCAAAGATTTCTTCATCTTTGCATATACAGGGATAGCAATGGTACTGAAGGCAAGAATACACCCATTATATAAACCCCATGCAGTAAAGTTCGTACCTGTTCCATGCCAGATACCAACAAGTAAGAATACAAGAATATTAGAGATAGCGCCGACAATATGCGCACTTGTTTTTCTGTCGGTCAGCTTCTTTAACTTCTTCTCTATCTTTCTCATCCATTTAGACATGGATAAAGGATAAAACATATAGTCCTTCATCCAGGAACCTAAAGAGATGTGCCATCTTCTCCAGAATTCACCAAGAGACTTAGAGAAATATGGCTGTCTGAAATTTTCCACAAGATCAATGCCAAAGCACTGTGAAATACCACGGATAATATCTATACCTCCGGAGAAATCACCATATAGCTGAAAGCCATAATACAGTAATCCAAGCCATGCGGCTAGCCCTTTTGGCAAAGTACCACTTTCAAATATAATGCGTACATATTTACCATATCTGTCCGCAATCACCATTTTTTTGAATACACCCCACAGCATTAACTGCACACCATATTTAATATTGTGAGATGAATAGGCATGCGTAGTGACAAGCTGAGGTTCCAGCTGGTCATACCTGCTGATAGGCCCCTGTACAAGTTGAGGAAAATAACATGTAAATAACAGGACTTTCCAGTATTGTGTTTCAGCAGGAATTTTTTCTCTGTATACATCAATAGAATAAGATAATAACTGCAATGTATAGTAGGAAATTCCTATCGGAAATAACCACTTACTGATCAAAGCAGTGTCCATATGCAGAAAACTTATGGACGGTACATACTTCAGTCCAATCAATAAGCCTACTGTCACAACCACACTGATAAGTACTCCTTTTGTTTGACCAGGATACTTTAAAGCACTCAGATACACACATAATGAGGAAAGTATCATAAAAACAATACCGAACACACTGTGACTGAAAATAAACAGAATACTGATCAGAAGTAAAAACCATGGCTGGTACTGTTTACAAAATGTATAATACGCAATAAGACTTGCGGCTAAAAACAATAAAAACCCAAATCCGGTAATCTGCATAAACGCACCTCCGCAAGAACGTATTATACTGCTTTTTTCTTACAATTACACCTATTTCCATATGTCTTAAGAAATGCAAAAAAGACACTCAAAAGAGTGCCTTTTCAGATGCTTTAATTAAGCTTCGATTTCTGTGATACTACCGGAACCTACTGTTCTGCCACCTTCACGGATGGAGAACTTTGTTCCCTGTTCGATAGCGATTGGGCTGAGAAGTTCAACTTCCATTACAACGTTATCGCCTGGCATACACATATCTGTTCCTTCAGGAAGTGTAATAACACCTGTAACGTCTGTTGTTCTGAAGTAGAACTGTGGACGGTAGTTGGAAACGAATGGAGTATGACGTCCTCCTTCTTCCTTAGTTAATACGTAAACCTGAGCCTTGAACTTTGTATGAGGTGTAACGGATCCTGGTTTAGCAAGAACCTGTCCACGTTCGATCTGTTCACGGTTAACACCACGAAGTAATGCACCGATGTTATCACCAGCCTGAGCGAAGTCCAGAGTCTTTCTGAACATTTCGATACCAGTAACTACTGTCTTGGATGTAGGCTTGATACCAACGATTTCAACTTCATCGTTTAAAGATAACTTACCACGTTCTACACGTCCTGTAGCAACTGTACCACGACCTGTGATTGTGAATACGTCTTCTACAGCCATTAAGAATGGTTTGTCAAATTCATGTTCTGGAGCTGGGATGTAAGTATCTACAGCATCAAGAAGTTCCTTGATAGCTGGTGTCCATTTTGGATCGCCCTGTAATGCCTGGAAAGCGGAACCACGGATGATAGGTGTATCATCACCATCAAATCCATATTCGGAAAGAAGTTCACGAACTTCCATTTCTACTAAGTCGATTAATTCTTCATCATCAACCATATCGCACTTGTTTAAGAATACAACAATCTTTGGAACACCTACCTGACGAGCAAGTAAGATGTGTTCACGTGTCTGAGGCATTGGTCCATCAGTAGCAGCAACTACGAGGATAGCGCCGTCCATCTGAGCTGCACCAGTGATCATGTTCTTAACATAGTCGGCGTGACCTGGACAGTCAACATGTGCATAGTGTCTTGTGTTTGTCTGATACTCAACGTGTGCAGTATTAATAGTAATACCACGAGCCTTTTCTTCTGGAGCACCGTCGATCTGGTCATAAGCTTCGAAAGAAGCCTTACCATCTTCTGGATGTTCAGAAAGATACTTTGTGATCGCAGCTGTTAATGTTGTTTTACCATGGTCAACGTGACCGATAGTACCAACGTTTACGTGTTCCAGCGTACGGTCGAAATGTTCCTTAGCCATTTTTGTTTTCCTCCTAAAAATATTTTATCGTAAACCCGATAACATTCTAAGTGAATCGGGGGCTAAAATCAATAATTACTTATCAGCACCAGTGGTGTTTTTTGCAATAATTTCTTTAGCAATGCTCTTTGGCACTTCTTCATAGTGATCCATCTGCATGGAGTAGATTCCACGACCCTGTGTGAAGGAACGAAGATCTGTTACATATCCAAACATCTGAGCTAATGGGATGAATGCCTTAACTTTAATAGCGTTTCCTGTTTCTTCCTGTTCACGGATCTGACCACGTCTCTTAGTAACGTCGCCCATGATTGTACCAAGGTATTCACTTGGTGCTGTAATATCTACAGCCATGACAGGTTCAAGAATTGTAGGATTACACTTCTTAGCTGCTTCTTTCAGAGCTAAACTAGCAGCAATCTTATATGCCTGTTCGGAAGAGTCGACATCATGGTAACTACCATCGAACAGAACTGCTTTGATATCAACGATTGGATATCCTGCAACTAAACCGTTAGGTAATGCTTCGATAAGCCCCTGTTCAGTTGGCTTGATGAATTCCTTAGGTACGGATCCACCAACTGTAGCATCTTCGAATACAAAGCCATGTCCTGGGTTTGGAGAGAAACGAATCCAAACGTCACCATACTGACCATGACCACCGGACTGACGGATGAAACGACCTTCAACTTCAGCTTCGGAAGTGATTGTTTCACGGTAAGCAACCTGAGGAGCACCTGCAGCAGCTTCAACCTTGAATTCTCTCTTCATACGGTCCATGATGATGTCTAACTGTAATTCACCAACACCGGCAATAATAGTCTGACCTGTTTCTTCATCAGTATATGTCTTGAAAGTAGGATCTTCTTCAGCAAGTTTTGCTAAAGCAACGTCCATCTTCTGAGAGTCAGCTTTTGTCTTAGGTTCTACAGACATCTGGATAACTGGTTCAGGGAATACCATGGATTCAAGAATGATTGGATGTTCTTCATCACATAATGTATCACCTGTTGTTGTGTACTTCAGACCTACAGCACCTGCGATATCACCTGCATATACTTCAGTGATATCTGCTCTGTGGTTAGCGTGCATACGAACGATACGGCCTAATCTTTCTCTCTTGTCTTTAGAAGCATTGAGAACGTAAGAACCAGCTGTTGCTGTACCGGAATATACACGGAAATATGTCAGTCTTCCTACGAATGGGTCAGTAGCAATCTTGAATGCCAGAGCACTGAATGGCTGATCATCTGCAGGAATTCTGTCTTCTTCTTCACCATTTTCCAGGTGTCCCTTGATAGCAGGAACGTCTACTGGAGAAGGTAAGTAATCTACTACAGCGTCCAATAATAACTGAACACCTTTGTTCTTATATGCGGAACCACATAATACAGGGAAGAATTCAGAAGTTAATACACCCTTACGGATAGCAGCTTTTAATTCTTCAACTGTTGGTTCTTCACCTTCAAGAACCTTCATCATCAGTTCATCATCATAGTCAGCAACTGCTTCTAATAATTCCTGATGTTTTAACTGAGCTTCTTCAAGGAACTGTTCATCGATATCAGTAATCTGAATATCTGTACCCAGGTCGTTCTGGTACATTTCCTGTTTCATAGTAACAAGGTCGATGATTCCACGGAATGTGCTTTCTGCACCGATTGGCATCTGAATAGCTGCTGCTTTAGCACCTAATCTTGAACCGATGGAGTTAACGGACATATCGAAGTCAGCACCAGTAGCGTCCATCTTGTTAGAGAAAACGATACGTGGAACTTTATATTCTGTAGCCTGTCTCCAAACTGTTTCAGTCTGAGGTTCAACACCAGCTTTGGAGTCAAGAACTGTAACAGCACCATCTAATACACGTAAGGAACGTTCAACTTCAGCAGTGAAGTCTACGTGGCCCGGTGTATCGATGATATTGATCTGGCAATCCTGCCAGTGAGCTGTTGTTGCAGCGGAAGTGATAGTGATACCACGTTCCTGTTCCTGAGCCATCCAGTCCATCTGGGATGCACCATCGTGAGTCTCACCAATCTTATGAATCTTACCTGTGTAATAAAGGATACGCTCTGTTGTTGTTGTTTTACCAGCATCGATATGAGCCATAATACCAATATTACGGATCTTATTTAATGGAAACTCTCTGCCCATTTTTCTATTCCTTTCTTAAATAAATTACCAACGATAGTGAGCAAATGCTTTATTTGCTTCAGCCATCTTATGTGTATCTTCTTTCTTCTTTACAGATGCACCAACACCGTTAGCAGCATCCATAATTTCGTTTGCTAATCTCTGTTCCATTGTCTTTTCGTTTCTAAGACGAGCATAGTTAACGATCCAACGTAGACCTAATGTAAGTTTTCTTTCAGCACTTACTTCTACTGGAACCTGGTAGTTTGCACCACCAACACGGCGAACCTTCAATTCTAATTGAGGCATTACATTAGCGAGAGCCTTTTCGAATACTTCCATTGGGTTCTCACCAGTCTTCTTTTCGATGTCTGCGAAGGCATCATATAAAATAGTTTGCGCTGTACCACGTTTACCATCAATCATAATTCTGTTGATTAATTTAGTAACAAGCTTTGAATTGTAGATTGGATCTGGAAGTACATCACGTTTTGCTACATACCCTTTTCTTGGCATTTTCTTTCTTCTCCTCTCTATCCTTATTTCTTAGGCTTCTTAGCGCCATATAAAGAACGGCTCTGGTTACGATCATTTACACCAGCGCAGTCCAATGTACCACGAATAATGTGATAACGAACACCAGGTAAGTCCTTAACACGACCACCACGGATCATGACTACGGAGTGTTCCTGTAAGTTGTGTCCTACTCCTGGAATATAAGCTGTAACTTCCATGCCGTTGGATAAACGTACACGGGCATACTTACGAAGAGCAGAGTTAGGTTTCTTAGGTGTCATTGTTCCGACACGGGTGCAAACCCCTCTCTTCTGAGGACATGCGATTTTTGTTGTCTTGCTCTTTAAAGAGTTATAGCCTCTGTTCAGAGCTGGTGACTTTGACTTGTAAACTTTATCGGTACGGCCTTTGCGTATCAACTGGTTTATTGTTGGCATTACGAATTCTCCTTTCGTTTGTATATCGTGCACACATTCCCGAGTGTGCCGCCCCTTAGTCTAAATAATAAGCTTCACATACAGTAAAGCCACTATTCGCCAAGCAAATCTATTTTACTATTACTTACATTCCCGTCAAGCGTTTTTTCACTGTTTTTACGCATAAAACCTAAAAAATCGTGTGAAATTGTGGAAATTCGATACGATTCTTCGCAAACATTGACAACTATTTGTATAATGATAATCGGAGGTACTCACATGGCAAAAAATGTATGCGACTTTTGCCTCAGCGAGGGCGGCACATTCTTTTCAAGATTATCCCGTCTTTCTGATGGTCATCATATTTGCAAAAACTGTAAAACAATCATTACATCTTATGGGTTACCTGTACAATTTGATCTATTTCAGCAATTAGTAACAGCTCAGCCTAACCTCAGAGACATGATCATGGATGCCTATCTTGAAAATCATGAACCTCAAAGTACAATAGCTAAGTTTTACCCATTGCCTAAAGTAATGTTACATGAAGGAGAACACTGCCTGAACGCATGTCCTGCTTCGATCACTGTAGAGGAATCCGCTGTTCCGGAAAAAGATGCAGTCAAAACTATTGAAGGTATCAGGCGCGAAGACATCAACAATTTATCTGATGCGACAAATAAGAAAACTTCTAAAACAGTAAAAGGCATCCTGTATGAAACAGAGATTGCTTTATACTTCTTATCAGATAAATTCATTAACTGTCACAGACTGGGATTTGTCAAAAGAAACACTCACGACAATTCTCATGTTGTCGTTGCCACAAAAAAGAATACATTCACCTATACTATCGAACATGCAGACCTGTTCTTTCTGAGAGAACGTTTCTTCCGTAAAGTAAATGCAGCTGCCTGCAACAAGAAACAGCATCTGATTTACATACGTAATGATAACGAATTAACCATTACCCCTGGTGTATATGAAATTCCACGTTCTCTGCGTCCTGGTATTTACAAGGTAAAAGCAGTCAACGATGCAGGGTTACATATCCGTGACTCCATTGGCAGAGTAAAAGACTACTACGAAAATGAAGAATGCATCGACCTTTCCAACGGTGGCATTCTGGAATGTACCGGTGAATACGAATTACAGTGGGTTGGAGAAAAGAAATCAGATTAATCCTGAGAATTCTATATACTTCATTAGTTCAAACATTGTTTTTTACCAAGACTATCCTTATTGGACAGTCTTTTCTTTATCCGCTTCTTTCACTTCAATATAAAAAGTCACTTTAATCCCAATGTCATTAAGCTAACCTCTGACAATCATTGGCAATCTCATCAAGAATCACTGGAAACAGGAAACAAACTGTCTGTTTAATAGCTCATACACTTTTTCCTGACCATTTCTTCCTGTCAAAATCATACATAGCACTTGACTTCATAGGTTATAACTATTTGTTCGCTATTTCCAAAATATGCTATAATGATTATGTCATAGAAGTTGTGGTAGTGGAACACACAACAACTGAAAAGAGAGAGGATTGCCGTCCTCTCTCTTTATTTCAGCACCACTACAGAAGTAGTTAAACTACTTCTTTATCTCCTTAACTATCATATAAAGCATTACCATTGTGATAATCACATTTATATCGATTGTCATAGAAAATGTAGTAGTGGTGCTTCAGGTAAGTACCGTTCATGACCAATACCTCCCGTTCAACATTGTATCACACCTCGATTAAATCGAATGGGCAATTCAAAAAGGAGGGTTTTGCTATTTTAGGAAATAAAAAGATGCCCGCCTGATAAACCAAATGAGCATCTAATATCTGATTACTGCTTTACTCCCAGCAAAGATCCAATCACACTGTTTAATACAGATAACAGAATGCTTGCTAAAAATGCTCCTCCAAATCCAGAAACATAAGAGCCTGCAATACTGAATGCCAGCATCAGAATCACTGTATTGATGACAACGGAAAAGATTCCCAGTGTCATAAAAGTAATTGGAAATGCCAGCACCTTCAGAATTGGTCTGATAGTCTTATTCAGCAATGCCAGAACTAAAGCTGTAAATAAGATAGCTTCCATATCCTGAAAATATATACTCACCATCAGATGATCCAGTATCCATAAACTCAGAAAATCCACTGCCCAGGTTCCTAAAAATCCCTTCATGTTCATTCTCCTTCCGGCTTAATATAATTACTGCCATGTCTTAACATATACAACACAACAAATATCCCTGCAATACCTGCACACATATAATTGATAATTCTTAAGACTTTTTCTTTGGTGGAAAGCACTTCTTTTTCTTCTAACGTCTTATCAAGAAGAACTCTTCCCACTTCTTCATCATTCAATGTAAACACTACATAGCCTCTTGCCTTATTCACAGAATCCCCATCCACTATTTCAATTGTATACTGCAGTTTGGATTCATCTGTAGAAACTGGCATCAGTAAAGACAAATCCTGAGATAAAGCATAGGTAGCTCCATCCTGTTCTTTACTCCCCACCTGTTCTTTTGTGATTGTAATCGTTTTATAATTTGCAAATCCATAGTCCAATAGCTTAATCAGTTCTCCATGTGCCACTTCTTTGGACTCTTCCTGAAATACCACAGCTGTTAAAGAAGTACCATTTCTTTCCGCACTCATCACACAGCTGTACTTTCCATTACTATCCAGTCCATCATAGAAACCGATAATTCCATCATAAGAAACAGGTTCTCTTGTCAATGTAACACCTTCACCTAAAGTAGAAGGAGTATACTGCAATCCTGTATACAGGTCTTTCAAAGCAGTGATATGCATATACCCTGTAGCCATTACCGCCACATCCTTTGCACTGACACATTGGCCTTCTGCAGATATTCCTTCACTGTTAGAAAACACACTGGTTGTAAGTCCAAGACTCTCTGACGATTTGTTCATGGAAGAGACAAAATCTTTCTGTAAACCTAATGCATAAGCACAGTCTTCATACCCCTGATACAACACTGCTGCCATCAGATCTTTCTTGGCATATTGTGCTCCCTCCGTTAAGCCAAAAGATACACTCAACCCGTCTTTTGGTGTATACGTAATCGTATCTTCATCCGTTCCATTAGCAGTATATACGCTCATAAATCTGACCATACTGCCAGAATCACAGGGAGTATCTGCTTCTTTACCATATAATACAGACCCGCTGACAGAACTTATCAATACCGCGTTGGAAGCATGTAAGTCTATTTCCACTTCTTCTGCATAAACCCGTGGTATCATCATGCTTAACAGCAGCAATACAGTGATACATATTTTTCCTTTTTTCAACATATCCCCATTATACAAAAAAAGAACCTCATTCGATAGAATAAGGTCCAAATACTCATTTTCTTGCAATATGCAGTAAACGTAAGGAGTTTAATACACATAACATGGCTACACCTGTATCTGCAAAGATGGCCATCCACATGTTGGCAATACCAAAGGCTCCCAGAATCAATGTGGCAACCTTCACCAGAATAGCAAAGCAGATATTCTCATTGGCAACCTTCAGGATTCTCTTACTGCTTGCAATCGCAAGAGATATCTTGGATGGTTTATCATCCATAATCACTACATCCGCTGCTTCAATAGCCGCATCTGCACCAAGAGCACCCATGGCAATACCAAGATCACTGCTTGTGATAACAGGGGCATCATTCACCCCATCTCCCACAAAGGCTGTCACAGCATTTGCCTTGATATCTTTCACATGCTGTACCTTTTGTTCAGGAAGACATCCTCCAAAGGCTTTATCCGCATGCAGTTTGGAAGCCACTTCATCCACAATCTGCTGATTATCCCCGGATACGATATATACACGTTTCCCTTCTTTATGTAACTGCTCTACTGCAGACAGAGCATCTTCTTTCAGCTGGTCTCTTAATACCAGTACTCCAAGATACTTTCCATCAGCTGCCACATACACCAATGTACCACTGTCTTTTCTTTCTTCACACGCAACACCATGCTCACTCATCAGTTTATAATTACCTGCAAGCACTGCATGCCCATCAATAGTGCAGCTGACACCTCTTCCTGCAATTTCCTGTACATCCTGAATACGGCTTTCATCAACAGCCTTTCCATAAGAAGCTTTAATACCTAAAGCAACAGGATGATTAGAGTAGTTTTCTGCATAAGCGGCATATTCCAGTACTGTATCTGTATGTTCTCCATACATTTCTTCTACAGCAAACTGACCGGAGGTAAGCGTACCTGTTTTATCCATGACTACCACTTCTACTTTTGCAAGAGCTTCTATAAGGTTAGCCCCTTTGACAAGAACACCTCTGGAACTAAGTCCTCCGATACCTGCAAAGAACGATAACGGAATGGAAATCACAAGAGCACATGGGCAGGAAATAACCAGGAATGTACAGGCTCTGTAAATACCTGTATCCCATCCTTTACCCATCAGACCGACAATGACTGCTACTGCAACAGCACTGAATACTACGGCAGGAGTATACACTCTGGAAAACTTGGTAATGAAATTTTCTGCAGTGGCCTTTCTGGAATCCTGATTTTCCACAAGATCCAGAATTCTGGCAACCGTACTTTCCCCATATTCTTTAGTAACTTGAATTTCCAGTACACCTGTCTCATTCACGCTTCCAGAAATGACTTCACTGCCTGTATCCACATCTCTTGGCTTGGATTCCCCTGTAAGACTTGCAGTATTCAAACTGGAGGCACCGGAAGTCACAATGCCATCCAGAGGAATTCTTTCTCCCGGTTTTACTCTGACAATTTCTCCTGTGGATACTTCTTCAGGATTCACCTTGATCCACTGATTATCTCTTTTCACCACAGCAAATTCAGGACGAATATCCATTAAAGCTCCGATAGAAGCTCTGGATTTGGCCACAGCCATATCCTGGAAATATTCCCCAATCTGATAGAACAGCATAACACCTGTAGCTTCTTTCATATCTCCTAAATAGATAGCTGCAAATGTAGCAATAGTCATTAAGAAATGTTCATCAAACAGCTGTCCTCTTCCGATGCCTTTAAATGCTTTTAAAATAACATCATAGCCTAATATTACATAGGAAACAGCCGCAATCACATACTGCAATGTTCCATGCATACCCATAGCCACAGCAAATAGCACAGCACCTGCAATCAATCTGTACAGCATGGTATGATCTTCTTTTTCTTCCTTGTTTTGTGCAGAACTATGACTTAATTCACTGATACTTGTATCAGGTTCTTCCTTATGAGCAACCTCTTTAACTTCCTGCAAGATTCTTTCTGTTTCAGAAGAATCACAGTCAAACTGTAATGTACTGTTCATAAAAGAAATCTGTACTCTGGAAATTCCCTGGATACCTGCAAGTTTACCTTCCAGTTTAGCAGCGCAATCTGCACAATCTATACCTTCAATACGATACTTATGTGTATTGGAAGTTACAACGTAAGTTTTTTCTTCATGATGTTCTTCATGTTCATGATGATGGTGATGATGTTTATGGCCTGTAAATGTTACTTTGGCATCTGGTTCTTCTTTCGCTATTAATGCCTCTACCTTTGCACGCATATCACTGCCTGCATCATGTGCACAATCATACTGTAATGTACTCTTCATAAAGTTTAAGGAGACATTCGATATACCTTCCAACTGTGCAATCTTAGATTCAATTTTTGCAGCACAGTTTGCACAATCTATATCTTCTACCTTAAACATATAGGTAGCTGTTTCTTCTTCCTCATGTTCATGATCTCCACAGCAGCATCCTTCATGGTGTTCATGTTCATGATGATGGCGATGATGTTTATGGCCTGTAAATGTCACTTTGGCATCTGGTTCTTCTTTCGCTATTAATGCCTCTACCTTTGCACGCATATCACTGCCTGCATCATGTGCACAATCATACTGCAATGTACTCTTCATAAAGTTTAAGGAAACATTCGATATACCTTCCAGCTGTGCAATCTTAGATTCCAGTTTGGCAGCACAGTTTGCACAGTCTATATCTTCTACCTTAAACATATAGGTAGCTGTTTCTTCTTCCTCTTCATGATGATGGTGCTCTTCACAGCAACATCCTTCATGATGGTGATGACAACATCCTTCTTCATGAATATGCACATCTGGTTCTTCTTCAGAGACAATCTTTTCCATCTCTGCTTCAATCGTCTCTTCCATAGACTCCTCTATATTCAGAGTAACCACACAGGAAGGAAATTCTACTTTTGCATTATGTACACCTTCAACAGCACCTATCTTATCTTCAAGTTTCTTAGCACAATGAGGACAATCCAGGTTTTCAAATGTATATTTCTTTTCCATACTATCATTCCCCAACATATGAACAACTGTTCATATGTTTATGATAATCACTCTCTATGTTTGTGTCAATAGTATTTCGCTTGACTTTCTCTGTTTCTACCTTATTCTTTCTGTGTGAGGTAATACTATGATCAGACACAACTATCACACACATACAAAAAGATGCGGACACGCCACAGGAGAAGATGAAGAATACATACTTGCGGCTATTCAGGCAGGTGTAAAGACACTTGGATTTTCAGATCATGCACCATATGATCTTCCTCATCCTTCTGAACGTATGGACATCACTCAGGTACAGGAATACTATGACTCTGTTCATGCATTACAGAAGAAATACAAAGATCAAATCGACATTCATCTGGGAATGGAAGTAGAATGCTATACAACCAAATGGGATATTCTGTCCCAGTGGAGAAAAGACACAGACTACTGTATCTTAGGTCAGCACAATCTGGATTTTGAAGCACAGAGCTCTTATGACCTGACAAATGTAAAAGAATTAAACACTTACTGTGACAGACTGGAATTTGCCTGTAAACATGGTCTGTGTGATTATATTGCACACCCTGATGTCTGCTTATACAGTTATCCTGTATTAGACGAAGGTGTACGTGCTGTTGGAGAAAGAATTGCGACCATTTCTTCCACTTACAAGATGCCACTGGAATTAAACTGCGGTTCAGGAGTGAGATATGGAAAAAGCAGATATGAAGATGGCTATAGATATGCCTATCCTACCCGTATCTTCTTTGAAGAATTTGCAAAAAAGAACTGTGACATCATTATAGGTCTGGATATTCATGATCCCTCTTTATTTTCCACAGATGAATATATACAGAGAGCTTTAAGCGTCATTGAAGGCCTGCCATGCCATATCATTGAAAACTACCCTCTTATTGAAGAAGCTAAGAAAAGAAAGAAACTGTTTTACTGATAAACAGTTTCTTTTTTTCTTTTCTGCTATACAGAATCGACCAAATGTACATTACTTCTCTGTTTTAAAAGTTACATACTATTACATATCGAACAGGAGGGGGAATACATATGAAAACAGGTGTTATTGATGTTGGTGGTGGATTCAGAAGTTCTTTTGGAACAGGTGTTCTGGATTACTGTCTGGATCATTCCATTACATTTGATTACTGCATTGGAGTCAGTGCAGGTTCAGCAAACCTTTGTTCCTATATGGCTGAACAAAAAGGAAGAAACTTATATTTCTATACAAAGTACTTTGACAGATGGCAATACATGAGCGTAAAGAATCTTGTGGAAACAGGTTCCTATATCGGTCTGGATTATATATATTCCGATTTATCCAATCATGACGGAGAATACCCGTTAGACTGGAAAAAAATACGTGACGGTCACAGAGACCTTGTCGTAGTTGCCACAAATGCCTTAACAGGAGAACCACATTACTTCCATAAGTGGGATATGCGACAGGATGAATACGATCCCATTAAAGCATCGTGTTGTGTTCCGGTAGTCAACAGACCATATGTTATAGACGGTATTCCCTACTTTGACGGAGGATTATCTGACCCTGTACCATATAAGAAAGCTTTTGAAGACGGATGTGATAAAGTGGTACTCATTCTTACAAGACCTGCAGCGTTTAAAAGAGTACCTAAAAAAGACAAAGTCATCACAGACCTGTTAAAGCCATTACATCCTCATGCTGCTGAAGCCATGGCTAACAGAGCAGAAGTATACAACCGCTGTGTGGAAGAGTGTTTACAGTTACAGGAAGAAGGCAAGATGATTGTTTTAGCACCAGATGATATAGGGGATATGAAGACTCTGACCAAAGACGTGGAAGAAATTAAAGCTTTATACCAGAAAGGCTATGATGCCGGTGCTTTGATTCCAAAAGAATGGTTTGAAAACGAATAAATTGAAAAGGGCTGAGAGCAAAAAACTCCAGACCTTTTTTATGTTTCTCTCCCAATCATGTATACAAAAAAGTCGGGAAGTTATCCCGACATACTTTACTGATTATTTTAAATATCCAAGAATCTGTTCAGCTACACCCTCACCATCTAAACGGTATTCATGTAACAATACTTCAGCACTTGCACTTTCAGCATATCCATACATACCTAAACGGTGTACAAATCTTGGACACTTTGCACTGGCCAGTTCTGCAACAAGAGAACCTAAGCCACCTGTAACGCTATGTTCTTCTACTGTGAAGATAGTCTCATTTTCTTTCAGAATATTTGTGATGCCTTCTTCATCGCATGGCTTAATTGCACAAACATCAATCACTGTCAGATCGATACCTTTTTCAGCTAAGATTTCAGCAGCTTTCATACTGCTCTGTACCATTAAGCCTGTCGCAAACACAGCAATCTTCTGACTTCCCTGACGCAATACATTGATTTTTGTAACATCGAAGTCTGTATCTGCAGTAAAGAAATCTTCTACCTGGCTTCTTCCAAGTCTTACATAACAAGGTCCATCATGACTGGCCACATAATCGATAACTGCCTTTGTTTCATACTGATCACATGGAGAGAATACGGATAAACCTGTGATAGCTCTCATGATGGCAATATCTTCAATTGCCTGATGAGTACAACCATCTTCCCCAACAGTAATACCGGAATGAGAACCGATAACTTTTACATTTAACTGTGGATAAGCAACACTGTTACGAATCTGTTCCCAGCATCTGCCTGTCGCAAACATGGCAAATGTGGACGCAAATGGAATATATCCACTTGCCGCAAGACCTGCAGATACACCAATCAGGTTCTGTTCTGCAATACCTACATCAAAGAATCTTTCAGGTGCTACTTTCTGAGCCATTGCAGATTTTGTACTTCCTGCAAGGTCTGCATCCAATACTACAATACGAGGATTTTCCTGTACTAACTTTGCTATTTCTTCACCATAAGCTTCTCTAGTTGCTTTCATTAGTCGTTCACCCCCAGATCATGTAATGCAATCTTATATTCTTCTGCGTTAGGTGCTTTACCATGCCAGCCGACCTGGTCTTCCATGAAGGATACACCCTTACCTTTGATTGTATGTGCTACGATGCATGTTGGCATTCCTTTTGTAGCTCTTGCTTCAGCAAAAGCATTGGTAATCTGTTCAAAATCATGACCGTCAATAGTAATGACATGCCAGCCAAATGCCTTGAATTTATCTTCAAATGGTTCAGGGCCGATGACATCGGAAACCTTACCGTCAATCTGAAGACCATTGTTATCAATGATGGCACATAAGTTATCCAGCTTATAATGGCCTGCAGCCATAGCTGCTTCCCATACTTCACCTTCTTCACATTCACCATCACCTAAAAGTGTGTATACACGGTGATCGTTCCTGGACAGTCTGTTAGCAAGTGCCATGCCGACAGATGCTGCAATACCCTGACCTAAAGAACCTGTGCTCATGTCAATACCATCCAGATCATTCATATCCGGATGTCCCTGAAGTCTTGAATGAAGATGACGAATAGTTAATAATTCTTCTTCCTCCAGGAATCCTTTTTCACTTAATACAGCATAGAGAAGAGGTGCTGCGTGTCCCTTACTCAACACAAAGCGGTCTCTGTCAACACTGCCTACATTATCTTTATTGATATTCATTTCATTGAAATAGAGGTAAGTCACAATATCTGCTGCAGATAAAGATCCACCCGGGTGTCCGGACTTTCCACTAAATACTTCGCGAATAATATTCACACGGATATGATTCGCATGTTGCTTAAGCTCACTGATTTCCATCATATTCCTCCGTAAATGCGCCGTTATAATACCATAAATCCTAAGGTTAGAACAGGCTTTGTACAGTTTTTTGGCATTTTTCACAAATGCATTTTTTCACAACTTACATTGTTCGAGAAATGCCTTAAATAAACGAATCATGGTTTCATTGCCGGACTGTGCCATCATCTCCGGATGAAACTGTACACCAGCCACAAAATTACCTTCTGTTTTCTGTACACCTTCCACAATTCCTTCTTCACTTCTGGCAATGACTTTTAAACATGGAGCTACATCTTTGATTGCCTGATGATGAAAGCTGTTGACTCTGCAAGTCTCTGTAAGTACAGGATATAAGAAGGAGTCTTTTTCTACAGTTACAGAATGTGTAGGATAATCTCTGAAAGTCTGCTGGCTGTGCTGATAACTTCCGCATCTTTCTGTTGCAAGATCCTGATACAATGTACCTCCATAAGCAACATTAATAGCCTGCACGCCTTTACATATACCAAAGACAGGCAACTGTAATTTTTCAGCAAGTCTGATTACCTTCATGTAATATGCGTCCACTTCAGGAATCAACGGTCCGCAATGCATATGTACACTTTCACCATATAAAGAAGGATCTATATCCACCCCACCACATAAGACTATGCCATCAAGGCACTGTAACTGTGCTTCAATGGATTCCTCATCCTGCATTACCGGTAAAAGAACAACAGCAGCACCTGCTTTTTCCAAAGAGAGCACATAATCTCTGGAAACATTCACTCTGTTTTCCCCGGCAAAATATCCAGTAGTATTGATAACAATATTTGTTGTAACACCTATTCTTAACTTTGACATACGCTTATACCCTCACTAAGTTCATTATACAAAAAGAAGGGACTCTCCTAAAGAGAGCCCCCCTTAAATTATTAGCCTAATTTCTTGTATAAAGTAACGAAACGTTCAGCTAAGATACCGAAAGCTTCAGCACTCATTAACTGGTCTTCAGCATGAGTTAAAAGCAGATCCATTTCTACTTTTTCACCCTGAGCTGTCTTAGTTAATAACTGAGCATGAGCGTCATGACCCTGTGTGAAAGCTTCCTGACCTTCTTTGATCAGCTTTTCAGCTTCTTCGAAGTTACCTTCAGAAGCAGCATCGATAGCTCCAATGTAAGAAGAACGTGCTGTACCTACAGAAGCAATGATATTAAAAGCAATTAATTCTGTTCCTTCCATGTTCCCTATTATCCTTTCATCAGTTCTTCAGCTTTTGCTAAAACGCCTTTACCATCCATTAATCCATACATCTGCATTGGGATGTCTGTGATCTTCTTTTCAGGATGAGCAGCCTGTAACTTAGCAAGTGCATAACGAACCTGTGGGCCTAAAAGGATAACGTCTGCCTGTTCATATTCTTTATCAAAATCACCTAAAGAATAAGCTGCAATATCATAATCCTTTCCTGCAGCTTTAGCTGCTTCTTTCATTTTGTTTACGAGCAAGCTTGTAGACATACCTGCTGCGCAGAATAATCTGATTACCTTATCTGCCATAATTTAATCTCCTTTTCTTTCGTACTTAGTACGGCTAATCAAATTTTACTTCGAAAACGGTTTCAATGCAATCGTTTTAAATAGAATTGTCTAACTCCCCTCTTCTGAGCTAATCTGCCTGTTTAAAATGCTTTATTTCTGTAACTCATACAAAGCGGAAAAATACCCTTCTTTTTGTAATAAAGTCTGTGGGTTACCTTCCTCCACGATGACTCCTTTTTGAAACACATAGACATAATCAAAGTCTTCAATAAAAGAGATTCTGTGAGAAATCACAATTAATGTTGTATCCGATGGAACAGTTCGAAGACTTTCCTTTATTGCATTGGTGTTGTCTTCGTCTAAGGAAGCAGTAGGTTCATCTAAAATCCATATATCTCCATTTTGATAAAAAGTTCTTGCCAGAGATATACGTTGTAACTGTCCTCCTGAAAATCCGCTGTTTTCTTTATCCGGAACATATGCATACCCTTTTTCTTTCAGAAAGCCATCCGCATTGGCATACACTGAGGACTGCACTACTTTATCTGTATCCGGGGAAAAGGACAGAGAAATGTTCTCATACATATTCAGCTGAAATAAAGATATTTCCTGAGGCATATACGTTACTTCAGAGCCAGAAGGGATACTGACTGTACCACTTTGTGGCATATAGATTCCGGCTAACAGCTTTGCACATGTAGACTTACCACTTCCACTTTCACCTACAAAGGCAACTTTTTTACCTGCTGGTATATGAAAAGACAGTGAATGTAAAACTTCCGAATGATCAGGATAAGAAAAACAAACATCATGAAAAGCAATTCCATCTGTACCTTCTTCACGGGTATCCACCATTTCCGGAAGTTGCAGGATTTCAAGTAATCTTTCCTCATGAGGCAGTGCTTCTTCCAGGAAATTAGAATATAGTCCTATACTCACCAGTCCCTGCCAGATAAGGTCAATCATCGAAATACCTACCAGAATCTTAGAGAACGGAAGATAGCCTTTTTCTGCAAGAAAGCCACCAGTAATCAGGATAAGAAGATACGAAAGGCAATTCATTGTGATATGAATACAGAAACCGCGTATACTCTGATATTTGCCTGATGCTTTCAGGTTTTCAGATACCGGTTTAAAAAAATGAAATGCTTTCTTTTCAAACCGTTTCTGCAAAGAAAATGTACGTATTTCTTCACTTCCATAGATAGCTTCAGAAATATATTTCAACGCCAGGCCTTTTGCTTTGCTTGCGTTGCCTTCTGCTTCTGCTTTCTGTTTTGCATACAGATGCACTGAACCAAACCCTAGTGACGCACACAATATGCATACCATTGCCACTAACACATTCAAATGTAAAAGATAGATAACACAGAATAAACCTGCCAGAAACGGTTCATATACCCATCCTGCCATATACTCTCCAAACAAATGACTGACATACGGTAAATCAATAGTCAATCGATTTAAAACCTCTTCGCCAGTATACTTACTCGTCTTACTTTCCTCTGCATGAACATAAGCAGAAAGCATATCTTCTCGTATTGCATTTTGAACTGCATATTCCACCTTTGTAAAACATAAAAGGCACAGAGAAGAAACCACTGTCGCAAGTACCACAAGTAATACGTACAGTAAGGAAGAACTTAGAATTGTACTTTCTTTCTCCGTCACTAAAGAAAACACATTAGATAACATGACACCTACAGAAGAAAACAATACTACATAACTAAGAGCCAGAAAAACACAGGCAACAGAGAAGCGAACTCTATAAGGTTTAAAATATGGATAAAATGCAGCATATGCTTCTTTTCTTTTCATTTTCCATACACCTCCTTATATTGAGAATAGGAACCATCAAAAACAACTTTTCCTTCTTTAAACACAAGTATCTGATCCATTTGTTTTAAATACTCCAATTGATGTAAAGAAAAGATACGTGTAGAAGAAAGTGAAGGCTGTAACAGTTCTTGCAATATGGCATGTGCATTGGCCGCATCCAATGCAGAAATGGATTCATCAAAAAGAAGGATATCCTTTGCATGATACAATGCTCTTGCCAGCGCAATTCTCTGTCTTTGACCGCCAGACAGATTGCCACCATTATTTTCAATTTCTCTGTTTTCCATGTTTCCAAGCTTTGCTTTAGACAAAGAATCTGCCAGCTTTTCCTCATCCACATGATCTTCTAAAGCAACATTGCCGTACAGTGTGTCTGTAAACAGATAGGGGAACTGTTGAGTAAATACAGCCTCTTTGCTAAGACAGGATCCTGAAGATGGCAGAATCATATGCGCTATCAGTTTCAAAGCAGTAGACTTACCACTTCCACTTTCCCCTATAAAAGCAACTTTACTTCCTTGCTTAAGGGTAAAGGAAACATCCCGCAAAGCATATGTGTCTTCACCAGGATACGTATAATACACATGATCAAATACAATATTCTGACTATCCGCAGCCGGATACGTTTTTTCTTCCTGATGCAAAAACTGTTCAATACGCTGTACAGACACTTTCTCTTTTCTATATGTCACGATGTAATCTGTATAGTGTAACTGAGAGGGAACGATTTCCTGACACAGATAGAAAAAACCCATAAACACTTCCAGAGAAATGTGTGGATACAGCAAAATGGAAGCCAGACAAACAGAAAGCACCGGAATGACACCACACAGTAAACCAATCACCTTAACCGGAACAGTCACTTTTGCCATATGTATACCCTGCTGCGTATATTCTTTCTGTGAAGAAGCATATATCTGTTTTGAAAAAGCATATGCCTGGTTTGTCTGAATTGTCATTTTATGATCCAGTACATCTTTCAGATGTCCATTCAAATTTACTTCAGCTTCCTTTGCTTTTTCACTTGCCTTTTCTACACCATGTGACGTCTTCCATTGCAAAAACACAGAAAGCAACACTGCACAAAAATAAATGAAGAACAGTAAAGGAGATAACATGCACATATACACCAGAATAAAGAAAAGTCGTATAGTTTCAAACAGTATAGTTGTCAACGTATCACACAGACAATTCAAAGTACTATCACAATCTGCAGACAGCAATGTATACGTATCTTTTGTATTCTGAAGACTTTGGGAATCATATGGCAAGGCATTTATCTTATGCAGAATCTCAGCATACAGCTGTTTAAAAAATGAAGCCTGCATGTGCATAATTACCTGTCTGTTAAGACTGTTATTACATATTCCCAGCAGAATATAGTTTCCTGTTAATAAAAGAAGAAGAGAAGAGATACCAGTTAACCCGTTGGCAGAAATATGCATGGTAAGAGAACTGATTTCAGAAGATATACAGATAGTCACTAATGTTGTGACAACGGCCAGACAAAGGAGTACAGAATAATACCATTTTGCATGTTTTAAACGCTTCAATAAAGAAAACATATTCTTTCCTTTCCGACAAATTATATGTCTGATACCTTTCTAAATACCTGTTCAACAGTCTTATCTGTATATGACATTTTTGCCAGGCAAATCCCGCAAAATTTTCCAGTCAGCATTTCATTTATGACTTCTTCAAACATTTCCTGCTGCATACACATCCTCCTTCCTGTACTGATTATTCTTTATATACAGTTTGTTATAGCACATCCCCCAAAAAAGCGATGACAGAAGTGTTTTAACAAATGCAAAACAGTATCTGACATTTTTTAACAGTTTCTGACATCACTTTTTTACATTCAGGATGTAAAAATATACTAAAAGATAGAGAAAATATGAAAAAATTTATTGTATATCTTGTCAGCTTATTTATGCTTTGCAGAGGAATCCCTATTTCTGCAGAAGAACAGAAGATGCAAAGTTTTTCTTTATTTGAAGTCGGTTCTGAAACATATACAGAAATAGATGAATACGGAGAAAAATGGGTGATCACAATCACAGCATTACAACCATTAGATAAAACCGCAAACTTGAACAGTAAAATTTCCGCTGGAACATACAAAATAACTGGAAGTTCCACTTATGCCAGCATGAATTTTAAGATAACAGTCAATAATAGCCAAAGCATTATCCGAGCTTTTGATAATTCTGTCACTGCGCATAGCGGATTTTCGGTCACTTCTAACTATCTTACACATTCGCCATCCATCGTTAACCATCACGCATGTGTTTCTAATATAGTTGCTTCTTATAATTATGTATTAACCTGTTATATAGAAAATGGCCAGCTATACCATTATGTACATTAAGGATTTACACGATGACTGGGAATTTCAATCCAACCTAACGGAACAGTTGGATGAAAAAAAGAAAAAATAGAATAACATTCGTAGATAACAAAACATACCATAAGCAGTTGTACCCATTTCGGTAGTTTTTCTTGTCTCACATACAAATAATTTGTCAAAGCACAGATTAACCCGAAAGGTTGCATATGCCATTCCAGGAAGAACAATAAAAGAATAATTCCATAATTACATATGAGAATCAGATAGTTTTTATGTTCTGCAATAGGTTTAGTTTCTACTGTTTCCTCTTCATAATAGAGTGTCGTATGAAAAATGGAATTCAGTCGTTTTATATCCTCTTCATTCGGAATTGCTTTCCCGTTTTCCCAGGAAGAAATAAGTGAGCGACTAACTCCTACTTCATTTGCCAATGATTCTTGTGTATAATTATTTTCTTTGCGCAAAGCAACTAAAATTTCTTTATTAAACGGGATCATAACTACGGCTCCAAATAATATACGTGTCCTGTTGAAAAGCAATGGTATTGAATATCCAGATAAGAAAGAAAAATGAAAAGAAATATTCCAATTGTAAAAATAAGCCATACCCTAGACATTTTCTTTTTCCAGACAAAGACAATAGTCCCAATAGACAATACTATAGAATAAGCAGAATAGTTAAAAAGACTGCTGATATACGCACAAAGGATGAGAAGCCCAGGATAGAGCAGGTAATCTTTTACATCTTTTATTATTTCCGACTTACTGTCTTCTTTACACAAAGAAACCCCTAATGCACTTTCCAACTTCAATATCTGTTCTTTATCAGGAATATCCTTACCTGACTCCCACCTTGAAATATACGTTCTATTTGTCTGTAAAATTTCCGCCATGTCCTTTTGAGTAAGCCCTCTTTTTATACGCACGGTTTTCATTAACTGATAATCAAAAGTCTCCATATCCTATATCCTCAAAATACTTCACATCCATTTCCACATATGCACTTGTATTGCATCTCTGTAAGTTGTGTAGACAGGTGCTTTCAATAAGAAACCATAATGCAATTCTATATAATGCAAAAAAGTAAAAACAAGTGTGGCAATCACAAGCACTAGCCACAAACCAGGCAACCCTTTCTTATATATACACAACATACAAACAAGTAATATCCCAATTGTTAGAATCGAGGTATACCTATAACTGCCAACACAGACAGCGCAAACACTACACACCCCTAAAAAATAACAAACTATGCCTTTTACCTTATTTATAAGTTTTGTATTCTCTTTTGAAAAGGAATGCAAATACAGACTTTCCAACCGATCTAATTGTGCTGAATCAGGCTGCGATTTTCCATTTTCCCAATTTGAAATAACAGTTCTGCTTACATATAATTGACTGGCAATTTCTGACTGTGAAAAATGATTTTCTGTTCTAAATGCCTTTAGCTTTTCTGCATCAAAATGTTTCATAGCTGTATTCTAGCATTTGACCAACCCTATCTCAATAAAATCAATAATTGAAACAAGTGGAAAAAGCAACCAAAAAAGCCCTTATCCATGTAGAATAAGAGCTTAAAGGAGAAAATTATTGTCAAAATTATTTGTTTAATGCTTTTTCGGCAATTGCCAGTGCGCCTTTACCGTCCATCAAACCATATACACGCATGTCGATAACATCGATTGGTGTATCCGGGAACATACCATGAATCTTATCCTTGGCGAAACGAACCTGAGGGCCTAACAGAATGACATCTGCTGTCTTTCCTTTTTCAGGTGCTTCATTCATGGAATATGCAGCAATTTCATAGTCCTTTCCTGCAGCACTTGCGGCTTCTTTCATCTTGTTGACAAGCAAGCTTGTAGACATACCTGCTGAGCAGAATAATGTAATTTTCTGTGACATACTTTACGTACCTTCTTTCTGCTTTTAGAATACTTCGGAAGCGATTTCATTTCAATGGGAAAGTACGATTTTTTAAAACTTTTATACAACTTATTCAAAAAAATGATGTAAGACTTACATTTTATGACATGAAAGAACTCACATGCAAAAAGAAGAGGTCCCCCTCTTCTTCTGTCTTACTTGAAGTAGTCTACAGCACCCTTGAACAGCAGTTCCTGTGTTTCGATTTCTCCAACGTTGGAATATAAACCTTCACCACTTCTTTCACTGTGTCCCATCTTACCAAGAATTCTGCCATCTTTACTTGTAATGCCTTCTACAGCCTGATAAGAATTATTTGGGTTGAAACGGATATCACTTGTAGGATTGCCATCCAGATCACAATACTGTGCCACAATCTGACCATGTCTCTTTAATCTTTCAAACAGATCAGGTTCGATAACGAATCTTCCTTCACCATGAGAAATAGCTACAGTCTGTACATCACCTGGTTTCATGTAACGTAACCATGGAGATCTGTTGGACGCAATTCTTGTCTTTACAAGCATACTCTGATGTCTGCCAATAGTATTGAAAGTTAATGTAGGACAATGTTCATCCGTATCCACAATCTTTCCATAAGGCACAAGTCCAAGTTTAATTAATGCCTGGAATCCATTACAGATACCTAACATCAGACCTTCTCTTTCTTCCAGCATTTCATTGACTGCTGCAGAAACCTTAGGATTTCTGAAGAAGGCAACGATGAACTTACCAGATCCATCAGGTTCATCACCACCGGAGAATCCGCCAGGAATAGCGATAATCTGAGACTTCTTAATACTTTCTACAAATCTGTCTACAGACGCATTAATCTGTGCACCTGTTCTGTTTTGAATCACAAAGATTTCTGTTTCAGCACCATACTTTTCAAAAGCTCTGGCAGTATCCCATTCACAGTTTGTTCCTGGGAATACAGGAATCAGTACATGTGGTTTTTCACATGTATAGCT